>NZ_JBHMQT010000031.1:0-1776 GCF_042435035.1 Sphaerimonospora cavernae | reverse complement strand
AGTTAGCCTACTGTATTTTTACATGCTCGCCTTAAAACTAAATCAGGTCCAGTATTCTGGCGTTGTCAAAGATCATTGTGATGAGTTTCTTGGCAGCTTCAAGTTCTTATTTGTCGCCTTGAGCCTCTGCTTGTTCGGCCGCCTCTGCGCTCTTCCAGGCAAAACCGCCGCCGGAGCCCTGCGCATTCGCATTGGCCTGCGCCTGTGCTTGAGCCAGTGCGTTAGCAGATCCGTATCCAACCAAACCGCCGATACCTTGAGCTTGAGCGTGTGCTTGGGCCTGAGCTTGCGCCAAAGCGTCAGCTGCCCCGTATCCACCAAGACCGCGTTGAGTCAGCCCTAGGGCTTGAGCTTGAGCCTGAGCTTGAGCCAGAGCGTCGGCGCTTCCGTACCCTCCAAGTCCACCGCCCTGCGCTAGGGCCTGAGCCTGGGCCTCGGCTGAGGCAGCTCCTCCCCATCCGCCGAGACCTTGGGCCTGAGCGTGAGCCAAAGCATCAGCGGACCCAACTCCTCCCCATCCACCGAGACCTTGCGCCAGTGCTTGAGCTTGGGCCTGGGCCTCAGCCGAGCCTGATCCCCCCCATCCAGCGAGTCCTTGAGCTTGTGCCTGTGCTTGGGCCAGAGCGTTGGCAGCGCCGTAGCCTCCGAGTCCACCGCCTTGAGCCAGCGCCTGCGCTTGGGCCTGTGCCTCGGCTGATCCGCTTCCTCCCCATCCTCCAAGGCCTTGGGCTTGCGCGTGTGCTAGAGCGTCGGCTGAGGCGACTCCGCCCCACCCGCCCGCGATGCCTTGTGCTTGGGCCTGTGCTTGTGCCTCAGCTGAGCCGAGGCCCCAGCCGCCCCCGATGCCCTGTGCTTGGGCCTGTGCCTGGGCGAGTGCGTCAGCTGATCCGATGCCTCCCCAGCCGCCGCCGGACGCTTGAGCGTTAGCTTGTGCTTGAGCCAGAGCAGAGCTGCCGCCGATCAGTAGTGGTCCTTGTGATCCGCATGTTGGGTCTGGAACGGACTCAAGGTACACGTAGTTGTATTTGACTCTGCACACGTTGATCGAGCAAGGCCTGCTTGGATGTCTGAAGGGAGTGAGAGGGTGGTATCCTCTGCAGATTGGTGCGACATAGATTATGACAGGCACAGGGTAGAATTTGGTATTGCTGATAGGTACCGGTACGGGTACAAGAACGGGGCGCGATACCGGGTACGGTACGGGTACTTGTTCCGGGTACGGGACGGGTACTTTGGGACCCGGGATGTAGATCGGCGGCGAGGGTACGGGCACGGGGACGGGTACGATGACGCGTTTGCCCGGCACCGGAACGGGTACGGGGTACGGCCTGGGGATTATGACCGGGGGTGGGCAGACGGGCCTCGGAGATGGAGGAATCGGGAACGGTATCGGTATTGGTTCAGGAATCGGGACTGGAGGCAATGGTGGGAGTGGGGGCACCGGAACTGGCCTCCAATCTGAACACTCGCTACAGCTGGAGCATTTTTTAATTAGGTTGGGCCCGTAGGAGAAACATCCGCAGACTTTACAATCCTGTGTGATGCTATCACGATACGTTATCATTTGCCCACTATATTGGCAATCTGGCTCTGGCCATGGTAATGGGCTTGGATTTGGGTTAGGAAGTAGTAGGGGGTTTGCTGAGCGAGTGTTGTCCTGAGTTGTTTCCTGGGCTTCAAGCTGCTCCGGTCGTGCCCTGGCGTTCACGGCCAGCAGCACCAAGATCCACGTAGCTGACTTCCACATCTTGAGGATTGGTTCCAACCTGGCTGCGG
>NZ_JBHMQT010000030.1:0-43185 GCF_042435035.1 Sphaerimonospora cavernae | reverse complement strand
TCCTCCGGCCCGGCCGCCTCGGCCAACTCCAGCAGAATCTGCTCGGCGTTGGCCGCGTCGGCATCGCTCAGCCCGGCGGTGGCCGCGCAGATCGCCGTCACCACCGCCTCGCTCAGGCTCCCGGCGGCGTACCCGGCCTTCACCTGCGCCAGGCGTTCCAACTCCATGCCCAGGCCCATCACCCGGTTGGCGACCCGCCGGCTCGTCCCGCACACCGACCGCAGCCAGGTCCTGGTCGAGGCATGCCCGCGCTCACGAGCGGCCCCGGCCGCATGCACCCGCTGCGCGCGCACCGCGATCGCCGCCTCCAGCCGATCCCGCGCGAAGATCAACTCCTCCAGCTGCGCCAGACACACATCCGGCGCGTCCGGGACCGGGGACAACGCCAGCGCCAGCGCAGACTCCCGCACCGCCGACACCAACGGCCACGACCCCGCCCCACTCCCGGCCGCCCCACTCCCGGCTGTCTCAGCCCCTTCCGGCTCAGCCCCAGCCTCCGCCGACTCAGTCTCGGCCGTCTCATTGGGGTCGAGGCCATCCGCGCAGCCATCCGCGCAGCCATCTCGCGGCGGAGCTGTCCATCCACCCTCTCGGCCGGCCGTGCGCTGGCCCACACCCTCGCGGCCATCCGCTCCCGCGCGGTCGGCGTGGCCATCCCCACCCGTCCGGTCGTCAGCCTCCACGTGGTCCGTATGGGTGACCGCGTCCATGTCCGCGTCCATGCGGTTGTCCGTGAAGCTACCCGCATCCGCATAGTCCGGGAGTGCGGTGCCCGAGGGTGCGGTGTCGGGCGGCGTATCAGCAACGGCGGCAAGCCAATCGGGCCAATCAGACCACTGCCCAGAACGCACCGAAACACCCGTGACACGGCCACCCGAGGCACGGGCGGCGGCACGGACCTCCGCCTCGGCCCGCACCGCGGCCCACCACTGCGGACCCAGCAGCGGCCGAGCCTGGGGAGCCGGCGGATCCGGATCGAACAGCTCGGCGGCTTTCGTCGCCCGTGCCGTCGCGTCCGGTTTCATCGGCCCCCTCCCCACTAACTCACCGTTTCGAAAACCTGTCTGAATTTTCTCACGCCCAACCCAGTAATGACAACACTTTCAGCCACCGAATTCCAAAGAAAATACAAGAAGTAAATGGAGAATGACGTAGATGCTCGCAATGTCGGAAATGGGTAATGGATGGCCTGCAGAGGCGTACGTGAGGTCTATGGAATGCCCTGTGGGTCTTCGCTGTAGTGAGGATCGACCAGGTGGACCGTCGCGAGGCCCCGGAGGAGTCCGCAGTGGAGCCATCACCGGACGGCGCCCGGACGGCGAGAGCCAGGGCGCCTCACCCGGGAGGCCAGGAGTCGGGGAAGTTCACCGTCGCGACGCCAACGATGGACTGGTGAAGGCGAGTGCCGCCGCCAGGCACGCCACAGGTACGACGGACAGGACATACCGATGATCGAATTCGAGCACGGCGGACGGGGCGGCCAGCAAGCCGACGGCCATCACCCATGGCAGCGCCGCCGCGCCCGGCCGCCGAACCGCCCCCACGGCGCCCAAGAGCAGGATCACCGCCAGCAAAGGTCCGCGCAGGTAGGCCGGGTACTGGTAGGCGATGAGCAGACTGGCGTACGGTTCCACGGAACGCATGCCAGTGATGCCGGGGTCGTACACCCGCTGCACCTTGTCGACGAGCGGTTGCCGCGCCAGCGGCCAGGTCCCACGGGCGAAGCCGAAGGCCGGAGTGGTCCGCGCCGGGTGGGCGATCGGGGTCCAGGCGAACGCGATCACGGTGTCCCGCACCACGTCATGGAGGTAATCCAGCGGCTGCGCGGCAATGGCGCGCAGCGCGAAGGCGCGAGCCCGGTCGTTGTACGCGAACTGGTCGCCGGGCAGGCGGTTGAGCGATGAATCGGGCGACCAGATGTACTCGGAGGCGGCGTCCAGCGCAGTCCCGTTCGGGCAGAGCGGGGCCAGTTCCGGCGAGGGCCGGATGACGGCGCAGTCGGCGAAGGTCATGGTGCGTGCCCACAACGCCACCCCGTCCGCACCGCTGAATGCGAACTCCCCGTAGCGCTCGCCATACCAGGCGGCGTAGCCGACCAGCGGCAGCGTTCCCGCCGGGGCCAGTACGGCAAGGCGGCGCCAGGGGACGCGGCGCAGCAGGAGCACGAGCAGGGCGAGCACGAATAACGGCAGCGCGACCGTCCGAGTGAGCGCGGCGGCAGCCAGCAGCGACCCGGCGGTCAAGGCCCCCCCACATTGACAGCTGACGTCCCCAGGCCAGTACGGCGACAGCGGACACGACGAGCAGGATGAACAGCGTGTCGGACAACACCGCGTGCTCCAACCGCAGGAACGACGCGTCGAACAACACGGGCGCAGCGGCGAGCACCGCCCCCCAGACCGGCAACCCCCTGTGGCGCGGCACCGCGTAGATGATCAAACCTGTCATCAGCCCCATCGCGTGCTGAACGGCGGCGATCACCACCACGCTGTGAAAGGGCAGCAGAGCGCGCAGCATCAGCGGGTAGCCGATCAAGCTGTAAGAAATGAACTCCGCAGTCACGCCACGGATCCGCAGTATGGGCCTGACCTCGGCCACGGTCTTGTTGACGAAGTCGACGCAGTGGAACGGCTCACCCGGTGAGTCGACGGCACCCGGGATCCCGTAGCGCTCTCCGGGCCGGGCCGGACGCCCGATGAACACGATCGCGTGTCCCCGGAACGTCGCCGGAATGCGGAAACCGATCGGACAGCCGGCGAACCGCGAACACGTGCCGGGGCCTCGATCGCGGTGATGACGCTCCCGTCACGGGTGCCGTCGAAGACGGTGGCCTCTCCCACGTTGGCCGGCGACACGGGTTCGACCCGCACCTGGACGTCCAGGCCCCGGTCCCGCAGCTCTCGCTGGTACATCTCCGGGTTGGCGAACAGGTCCTTCACAGTGACGACGTAGTGGTCGCCCTCCTGTTTTGTGTGCGTCTCCGGACATAGGCCAGGAGGTCGGCGAAGTGCGTGAGATAGATCTCCTCGAAGCGCTGCTTCATCCCCGAGTCGCCCACTATCGCTCCCTTGGCCGGCTATGCCTCCTATCCCATACGTGTCCGGATCAACAGCGGTGTTTCATGCCTTTTCCTTCTTCATGCCAAAGAGCTCATGGGGGATGCCGAGGCGAGGGTCAGGGCGAAGTCCCCCGCGGGATCGGTGTATCTACTGGTGACCGCGAACCCGGCCCGCGTGAGCTCACCGGCCACCCCCTCCTCCCGGAACTTGGCGCTGATCTCCGTACGGATCTCCTCGCCCTCGTCGAAGGAGACGGCGAGGCCGAGCGCGCTGATCGCGACCCGCATGGGGCGGGCGGCCCGCAGGCGCATCTCGATCCACTCGTTGTCCTCGTCGTAGATCGCGACGTGCTCGAAGGCGTCCGGCTGGAAATCGGCGTCCAGTTCCCGGTTGAGCACGCGCAGGACATTGCGGTTGAACTCCGCCGTCACACCGAGGGCGTCGTCGTAGGCCGCGACCAACCGGGCGACGTCCTTCACCAGATCGGTGCCGAGGAGCAGCATGTCCCCCGGCCGCAGCGTGGCGCGCAACTCCTTCAGGAACACCTCCCGGGCGGTGGGCGGCAGATTTCCGATCGTGCCGCCGAGAAAGGCCACCATCCGGCGGCCCGGCGTGGGCAGCAGACTGGGCAGCAGCGCCAGATGGGCCTCGAAGTCCGCGCGTACGGGCCGCAGTTCGATGCGGGGATAACGGACGGAGAGCCGGCCGGCGGCCGCCTCCAGCGTGACCACGTCGACGTCGACCGGGGTGTACGCGCGCAGCGTCCCCTCCGCCGCGAGTGCGTCGAGCAGCAGCACCGTCTTCTCACTGGTGCCCGATCCCAGCTCGATGAGTGTGTCGGCCCGGCTCCGCGCGGCGATGTCGAACACGTGCCGGCGCAGGATCTCCAGCTCTCGCCGTGTGGGGTAGTACTCGGGGAGGTGGGTGATCGCCGAGAACAGCGCGCTGCCCGTCTCGTCATAGAACCACTTCGGCGGAAGCCATTTGGGCGTGGCCGTGAGCCCGGTACGGACATCGTGCTCCAGCGCCTGCCGCAGGTAGTCGTCGTCGAGACGATCGATCACAGCCATGAGTCGCTCCTCATCGAACGGTTCTCAGAACGGATCTCAGAACGGATCTCAGCGCACGTTCTCCACGGATGGTCCTCGGCGGACGAAGTCCTCAACGGATCGGGGCGACCAGCACGCCGTCGGGGGACGCCGACAGAAGGTTGCGGTCGGGCACCGGACGCCATCCCGGGCGGTCGTCCAGCGGCTCGCTGGCCACGAGCACTCCCTCACCGACATGGGCGTACAAGCTGTCACCCCAGGCGATGGCGGCGGCCTCGGCGCCGCCGCAGGCGAGCAGGTTGAGCCGAGCGGCCGGATCGGCCGCGGCGACCCGCTTCACGACGAGGGTCAGTGCGTCGGCGAGCGAGGCGCCGGCCCGCAACCGGGTGAACACGAGCGAAGCGAGCCACGCCGAGTCGCACAGGCTCTCCGGCTCACACAGGCTCTCCCGACCGCCCGCCAACCGTCTGACGGCGTCCCGCTCGACCCGGCCGTTGTGGCTGAGCAGCCAGCGTCCGTCGGCGAACGGCGCGGTGGCCGTCTCCTCGACGGGCATGCCCACGGTGGCGCACCGCACGGCGGCGATGAGGCAGGTGGACCGCGCGGCCGCGGCCAGGCCGGACAGGTTGGCATCGGACCAGATGGGGACGGTACGGCGGTAGCGCACCGGCTCGCACAGGACCGGGTCGTACCAGCCCATGCCGAAGCCGTCGGCGTTGACCGTGCCGTACCGCTGCATGCGCGGGGCGTACGACTGCTCGAGCAGGCCGTGCTCCGGCTCGGAGATCAGCCACGAGAGCGGTCGGGCCGGCCCGAACCACGCCGCATGACGGCACACTTCGATCCTCCGGTCTGTCCTCGACCCTCTGTCGGTCCTCTTCAGTCCCCTTCAATCCTCTGAACGGGCGCAGCGGAAACCGGCGAAGATCTGCCGTCGGATCGGATAGTCCCAGTTCCGGAACGTCCTTCTGACGGCGGTGGGATGCGTGGCCCAGGACCCGCCGCGCAGCACCCGGTAGCTCTCCCCGAAGAAGACCTCGCTGTATTCCGAGTACGGGAAGCTCCGGTAACCGGGATAGGGCAGGAACCAGGAGTCGGTCCACTCCCAGACGTCGCCGATGAGCTGCTCGACCCCGTACGGGCTGGCCCCTCGCGGAAAGGCCCCGATGGGCGCGGGGCGGGCGGCCCGATTGCCGAGATTCGCCTGCCCGGCGCTCGGCGGCCGGTCGCCCCACGGATACGCGTGCCCGCCGCACGCCTTCTCCCACTCGGCCTCAGTCGGCAGCCGCTTGCCGACCCAGCATGCGTAGGCGTCGGCCTCGTACCAGGAGACGTGCTGCACCGGCTCGTCCTCCGGCACCGGCTCCACCCTGCCGAAGCGCGTACGCGACCAGGTGTCGCCGTCCCGCGCCCAGAACAGCGGCGCGCGCACGCCGGAACGGCGCATCCACTCCCACCCCTTGGGGTTCCACCAACGCGGGTCGTCGTATCCGCCGTCGGCGATGAACGTGGCGAAGGCACGGTTGCTCACCGGGTAGCGGTCGATCCAGTAGCCCGGCAGGTGCCTGCGGTGGGCGACACGCTCGTTGTCGTACGCCCAGGGCGAGGCGGCGCCCGCGCCCATCGTGAAGATCCCCCCGGGGATGTGGATCTCCGGGGCGACGGGTCCGATGGACCGGCCGGTGGGCAGACCGCCTTCCGGCACCAGGCCCGGATGCCCGGACAGCTGCAGTGTCGCGAGCATGGTCTCGTCGTGCTGGTGCTCGTGCTGTGTCACCAGCCCGAAGACGTACCCGCCGACCCGAAGCGGGTCGGGGCCGTCGAGGTGCATGGCCTCGGGGTCCATGCCGTCGAGCACGTCGAGCACCCGGCCGCGCACGCCGCAGATGTACCGCCTGGTCTCGCCCGGCGGGAGGAGCGGCAGGGTCGGCCGGTCCCTGCGCGGCTGCTTGAACGCGTCGTAGATGTCGTCGATCTCCGGCCGCAGCGGGGCCATGCCGCCCACCGCACGCAGCACCCACAGCTCCTCGTAGTTGCCGACGTGGGCGAGGTCCCACACCAGCGGCGACATCAGCGGCGAATGCTGCCGGACGAGCAGGTCGTCGTCCGCGTCCGTGTACGTCAGTGAGCGCTCGCGTACCGTCACCAGCTCTGTCACGATCCGTTCCTTCAGCCCGTTCGGGTCGTCCCATGAGTACGGATCATCCGCGCTGGTCACGCCGTAGTGATCGTAGTGATCGTTGAGCTCGGTCACGCGATCATCTCCTCCATCAGATCGACGGCCGGGGATCGGCCCGATTCGATGTGCTTCGTGGCGAACGCGGAGACCTGGGCGACCAGCCAGGGCTCGGCCCCCAACCGGGGCAGCGCCTCAACGGCGGCCCGGAAGCACACGGAGGCCGCCCGGCGCAGACCGGGATCGGCCAGCCCCAGGCGGGCGGCGTCCGCCCATCGGCCCTCCATTGGCGCGGCGGCTTCCAGCGCCGTTTCCGCCGTCCGGTCATCGGCGATCAGGGCGTACACGACGGCGGCGACGACCGCCCAGTCGTCGGCACCCTGCGCGTCGACACCCTGCGCATCGTTTCCTTGCGCATCGATTCCCTGGGCATCGAGGTAGCGGATCTCCAGCCAGCCGCGTGGTCGCACCGGCGGGAAAAGGGTGGTGGCGTGATAGGCGAGGTCGTCCTCCCCGGGCGGCCGGCCCGCTGCCCGGGCGAAGTCGCGGAACGCCGTGCCGTCGAGGACCGGGCGGAAGCCGCCCCCGGCATCTCTGATCATCATGAGGCGGGCGTCCAGCAGGTAGCGCGCCCAATCCGCGGCCGGGTCTCCACCCGCCTCGACGGGCGCGGTCCTGCTGGGGTCGAGGGCACGCCAGATGGCCTGCCGGGCCGACATCCATCCCCCGGCGGGCGAGTTGGCGAACGCCGCCACCAGCACGGGGCCGAGCCGGTGCGCCCGCGTCCAGCGGACCGCGGGGTCCTCGCCCACGTCGATGTTGAGCTGGATCGACGCCGTCGAGCACATCATGGTGAGCCCATAGGGCACCCCGAGGAAGGCCGCCATCGCGTCATAGCGAGGCTCCCGCAGTTGTCGCACCGGCGATCGCCGCGGGTCGAGTCCCATGCCGCCGAGCGACAGCCCGGCACGGCCGAGCGCGAGCCGTACGGCCTGGACGTCGGCGGCGAGAGCGGCGACCGCGACGGGCAGCCTTCCCGGCGGCCCGGAGAGTTCGAGTTGCCCTCCGGGCTCGAACGTGACGCGGCTCCCGCCGGGAAGCGGCGGGAGCGCGTCGCGGATTCGAGCGATGGGCACCTGCGCCGCCGGGAGAACGGTGTCATAAACCAGGAACTCCAATTCGACGCCCAACCGGTCCGCGGTCTCCCCGCGGAAGCACTCGCGGGCGTATGCCTGCACGTCCGTCATCCGCCCTCCATCGGCCAGCCGTGCCGAATCGAATTTCTTCCCACACACCTCACATTCAACCCGGATAGCCATAAATAGACCTATTTAGCAGAAATTAGGACAAATCATCCCTTCTGTGATCGCGTACGGAATGACCAGTCCGCATCGCTCATCCGGATGAGTGAGACGCCGACGGCCCCGAAGACGACCAGAAGGATCACCGGGCCCGCCAGCCCGAGCAGCGCGTTCCCCTGGTTCGCGCCGAACAGCCAGACGAGCAGCCCGGCCAGGACACCGGCCGGGAACCACCAGCCCGCCCGGCTGGACCGGGCGTAGGCGACCGCGACGAGGGTGAGTCCGAGGAACGCGCCGATCATGCCGGGCAACTGCCAGCCGAAGATCAGGGCGGGGTGCGCCGACTCGTCGATGAGCTTCCGCGCCTGGTCCGCCGGCAGGTTCTGGTAGAGGGAGATGTCGATGAAGTCCACGACCATCATCGAGGAGAAGTTGATGAGGCCGAGAACGGTGGCGGCGCCGGCCAGGTTGGCGAGCACCACCCCCCGTCCGCGTACCAGGTGCACCAGGCCGAGGACGGCGGGCACCCAGAGCACCCAGGCGTAGTGCAGCAGCGTCGCGCTGACGCCCGCCGCGCCCGGGTTGTTCGCGTAGGCCATGACGTCGCCGTGCTCGTAGGGGTCGACGACCATGCCCAGCAGCAGGCAGAGGGGGGCGAGGACGAGGCAGGCGCCCGCCGCGAGGCGGCGGAAGGAGTTCGCGTTGGCAATCATGGACCGGACAGTAGGGAGCCGGCCCTCGTCCGGTCGTCAAAGCGGTCTTTGACGCCTCCTCCCCCCGGAGGCTGATTCCGGCCGGACGTCGACTCCCCCGGAGTGCCCATGACGGGCGGCCATGGAACGGTGCCGGGACGGCGGCGGCTACCCTCTGCTCATGTTCCAGCGCCGTCCCCCAACAGCGGTCGACTGGCTCGTCGCGGCCGTCGTGGGCCTGTTCGCCGTGGCGGAGGAAATCGGCGGGCGCACCCTGACACCGGTCCGGCCGTACGTCGCCTGGTGGATCATGGCCGGGATGGCCGCGGCGGCCCTGGTGCTCTTCCGGCGCCGTGCGCCGTTCGCCATCCTTTGCGGCTACTCGGCCGCCAACGTCGTCTCGTTCACGCTCCTACGCGAGACGGCGGCCGCCTGGCAGTTCTACACCCAGCTCGTGCTGCTGTTCACCCTGCTGGCCGAGGTGCGGGTGGTCAGCGTGAAGGCCGGCGTCGGCCTGGCCGCGACCGGGGCGTACCTGCTCTGCATGCTGACCGCGCTGTCGCCGCGGGCCGGATGGGGCGATGTGGCGGTGGCCCTGGTCATGACCTCGATCGCGGCGGGTTCCGGAGCCGCCGTGCGCCGCCACCGCGTGCTCGCCGTGCAGGCGGCCGAGCGCGGCGAGTTGCTGGCCCGCGAGGCCGTCGCGGAGGAGCGCGCCCGCATCGCCCGCGAACTGCACGACGTCGTGGCCCACAGCGTCAGCGTGATGACCATGCACACCGGCGGTGTACGGCTCCTGCTGCGGGAAGACCAGGATCACGAGCGGCAGATGCTGTCCGGCATCGAGGAGATCGGCCGGGGGGCCATTGAGGAGCTGCGGCGCATGCTCGGCCTGCTGCGCGGACCTGATGGCGAGGCGCCGGGCCCGCGGCCCGGTCTCGGCCGACTGGACGACCTGCTGGAGCAGATGCGGTCGGCCGGGCTCGACGTGACGCTCGACGTACGCGGCGACCCGGTGCCGCTGGCCGCGGGACTCGACCTGTCCGCCTACCGCATCGTGCAGGAGGCACTGACGAACGCGCTCAAACACGCGGGTCCGACGGAGGTCGCCGTCACCGTCGAGTTCACTCTCCGCGACCTCCGTCTGGAGGTGGTCGACCGGGGGCCTCGTGACGCGGACCGGAGCCAAGCGGGACACCAGGTTGGACACCACGGCGGGCACCACGGCGGGCACCACGGCGGGCATGGGCTGATCGGCATGCGTGAGCGGGTCACCCTGTTCCAGGGCTCGTTCTCGGCGGGGCCGGTCGGCCGCGGCTTCGGGATCCGGGCGGTGCTTCCCCTGTGAGCGGCGCCCCGGAAAGCAGCACCCCCGAAAGCAGCGGCATCGGCATCCTGATCGCCGATGACGAGGTGATGATCCGCGCCGGGTTGCGACTTGTGATCGGCACGCAGCCGGATCTGACCGTGCTGGGCGAGGCGTCGGATGGACTGACCGCGATCGAGCTGGCCGCCAGGGTGCGGCCGGACGTCGTGCTGCTCGACGTCGCGATGCCCCGAATGGACGGACTGGAGGCGGCCCGGCGCATACTCTCCCTACCTCGGGCACCACGGGTGATCATGCTCACCACCTATGACACCGACGGCAACCTCGACCGCGCGCTGCGCGCCGGGGTGAGCGGTTTCCTGCTCAAGGTCTCACCACCCGAGCACCTGTTCGCCGCGATCCGCAGCGCGGTCCGGGGCGAGGCCCTGCTCGACCCCGCCGTGACCCGCCGGGTGATCGAGGGCTACGTCCAGGCGCCCGCGGCGGCCGCCGCCCCCGGCGGCCTGACCGCCCGGGAGGAGCAGGTGCTCCGCCTGATCGCCCAGGGGCTGTCCAACGCCGAGATCGCCGCCGCGCTGTCCATCTCCGAGGCGACGGTCAGCACGCACATCAACCGGTTGCTGGCCAAGCTCCGGTTGCGTGATCGGGCCCAGGTGGTGCGATACGCGTACGAGGCCGGGCTCGTACGCCCCGGTGACCGCCCTGCCGGTAGCGTTGGGTGACATGACGACTATCGATCCCGGCACCACGGGTGCGCACGGCATTGGTGTGGCGACCATCGCCTCGAACGGCGCCATTCTGGACACCTGGTATCCCTCGCCCGCGCTGGGCGAGCCTCCCGTCAAGGGCACTGAGCGGCTGACAGCCGAGGAGCTGGCCGCATATCCGGACGGGGCGGACCTGGCGGCGCTGCTCGGCCCCGACCCGGCCCGCGGAGTGGAGGTCGTGGCGGTGCGGACGGGCATCGCCCTGCTTTCCGAGCCGCCCGTGGACACCCACGACGCCTACCTCAGGCTGCACCTGCTGTCGCACCGCCTGGTCAGGCCGCACGGAGTGAACCTCGACGGGATCTTCGGACTGCTGACCAACGTCGTGTGGACCAACCACGGGCCGTGCCCGGTCGAGGGTTTCGAGAACGTGCGGCTGCGCCTGCGGGCCCGGGGGCCGGTGACCGTCTACGGTGTGGACAAGTTCCCGCGGATGGTCGACTACGTGCTTCCCTCGGGGGTCCGGGTCGCCGACGCCGACCGTGTACGGCTGGGCGCCCACCTGTCGAGCGGGACGACCGTCATGCACGAGGGCTTCGTGAACTTCAACGCCGGAACGCTGGGCTCGTCCATGGTGGAGGGACGGATCTCCGCCGGCGTGGTCGTCGGCGACGGCTCCGACGTCGGCGGCGGCGCCTCGATCATGGGGACCCTCTCGGGCGGCGGCAGGCAGGTCATCTCCATCGGAGAACGGTGCCTGCTCGGGGCCAACGCCGGCATCGGCATCTCACTGGGTGACGACTGCGTCGTGGAGGCCGGACTGTACGTGACCGCCGGGACCAAGGTCATCCTCGCCGACGGCGGCGTGGTGAAGGCCAAGGAACTGTCCGGCAGGCCGGGCCTGCTGCTGCGCCGTAACTCGACCACCGGCGCGGTCGAGGCGGTGTCCAGGGTCGGCGTCGGGATCGAGCTCAACGCCGAACTGCACGTCAACGACTGAGACTCTCGGGAGACTCTCGGGGTGTAGCGCCACGAGCCGTACGGCACCCTGAGATGTCCCTGAGACAGCCCTGAACTTGGCCGTCTGCCCTGGGATTCCAGGGCAGACGGCTCGTACGGTTGAGACATGGCACGCATTCTTTTCATCGCAGCACTCGTCGTCGTCGGCTTCATCGTTCTGGGCTCGGTGCTCGGACTGATCTTCAGTGCGCTCAAGTGGATCCTGATCATCGGGGCCATCGCCCTGATCATCTCCGTCATCCTCAAGATCACACGCTCCAGCGGCAGCCGCTCCGGTCACTACGGGCACTGACCGACCCGCCCGCTAACCGAACGGCGGCTGACCGCCCGGCGGCTGTCCGGCCGACCGAGGAGTGCCCGCCTCGCACGTCGGCCGGCCGTACTCTTTCACCTATGAGCGAGCTTTCAGGTGCGAGGGCGTGAGCGACGCCCCAGAGCATGGAGGCGGGCACGGACGCGAGCACGGGCACGGCGTCCGGGCCGATGCCGACCGACGGTTCCTCATCGCAGCGCTGCTGCTGATCCTCGCCTTCATGGCCGCGGAGATCGTGGTCGGCGTCTTCGCGCATTCGCTGGCCCTGCTCTCCGACGCCGGGCACATGCTCACCGACGCGGCGGCCATCGGTCTCGCCCTGGTCGCGATGCGGATCGCCGCCCGCCCGCCTGCCGGGGGCTTCACCTATGGGCTGAAACGGGCGGAAATCATCAGCGCCCAGATCAACGGCATCACGCTGCTGCTGCTCACGATCCTGTTCGTCGTCGAGGCAGTCCACCGGCTGATCAGCCCACCAGAGGTCCAGGGTGCGCCGGTGCTGGCGACCGGCCTGGCCGGCATCGCCGTCAACGTGGCGGCGGCCTGGCTGCTGAGCAAGGCCAACCGGGCGAGCCTCAACGTCGAGGGCGCCTTCCAGCACATCCTCAGCGACCTTTACGCGTTCATCGCCACGACCATCGCCGGGCTGGTCGTGTGCATGAGCGGCTGGGCCCGCGCCGACGCCCTCGCGGCCCTCGTCGTGGCCGCGCTCATGCTCAAGGCGGGCTGGCGGCTGGTGCGCGACTCCGGCCGCGTGTTCATGGAGGCAGCCCCGGTGGGGATGTCGCCGGCGGAGATCGGCCGGAGGATGGCCGCGATGGAGCAGGTCGCCGAGGTTCACGACCTGCACGTCTGGGAGGTCACCTCGGGATACGCCGCGCTCTCGGCCCATGTGCTCGTCGCCCCCGAGGCCGACTGCCATGCCGTACGGCAGGCCATCGAGGTGGTGCTGCGCGACGGGTACGGCATCGAGCACACGACGCTCCAGGTCGATCACGCCCCTGCCCGGCTACTCGAAATCGGGCGAATCACCCGCTCCTCCTGTGAGACCGGCGTGACCGGCGTGACCGGCGTGACCGGCGCGGCGGAACCGCACTGCCGCGATCCCCACGGCCCGTCGCATCCCGGCAGCTCAGGGAGAGACCCGGGAAGCAGAGACCCGGGAAGAGATCCAGGAAAAGGGGCGGGCCCCGCCGCCGGAGGACGGCAGGGCCCGCGCTGAGATTCGGCAGCGAGTCGGTCTCGATGATCGCGACGATGCACAGGTTCCGGTACTGCGGGTCCGCCATGATGCCGGCGATTTCGACGAGCCGAGATCCGCGCACCCCACCCCCCACCCCCCCACGCGTGATCTTGCAGTTGCTCGCAGGCATGCCCTCCGACCAGCACGATCCCATGTCATGATCTTGCAGAAACTCGCAGAGAACACCCCCGACCAGGAAAAACATCCTTCGTGATCTTGCACTGCAAGATCATGAAGGATAAAGTCGCAGGCGAGAGGGTCCCTCTGCGAGTTTCTGCAAGATCACAAACGAGGTTTCCTCAGGTCACCCGCCATCTCTGCGAGTATTCGCAAGATCACCACCTTGGAGAGGGGGGGATCACCACCTTGAGGGGAGGAGGAGATCCTTGCCAAGGAGGAGAGAGGGGGGCATGGGGTTCTTGGGGATCTGGCGGATATCTATCTTATAAGTGCCAGATGTTGGATTTGGTGATGCTTTGCCAGAGCCTTCTCGATCTGACGCTCCATGAGCAGAGCATGCTCATGATCTCCCCGCGAGAACCCGGCGGCCGCCAGATCGCGAACCACTCGGAGTACGGCTCCGGCGACGTCCTGCAGATGCGCTTCCCGTGGCCAGATATCGCTGAGCGGATCGAGACCCAGGACATTCAGCATGGCCCGTACAGAACGGCATTTCCTGGCGGCCCGCATATGGTCCCCGGCCCCCAGCGCGGCGTTCCCCTCACCGACCGCGGCGTGGACGGCCGACAGCGCGGCAGGAACGTTCAGATCGCTGTCCATCGCAGCGGCGAACTGCGGCGGAAGCCCGGGATCGAGGTCGGCGGCCACCCGGAACACGAAGCGCTCAATCCTCCGGTAGGCCGCGGCCGCCTCCTCCAGCGCGGTGAGGGTGAACTCCACCGGAGATCGGTAGTGGGCGGCCGCGAGATAGTAGCGGAGCTCCACCGGCCGGATTCGGTCCAGCAACACCGGAACGGCCAGCGGATTACGCATGTGCTTGCGTATTTTCTCACCCCGGTGCGTGACCGGACCGTTGTGCAGCCAGAAACGCGCGAAAGGGTCTCCCACTGCCTTCGACTGGGCCATCTCGTTCTCATGGTGGGGAAATATCAGATTGGCGCCGCCGCCATGGATGTCGAACTCCTCTCCCAGATACCTACGGGCCATCGCGGAGCATTCCAGATGCCATCCCGGTCGCCCCTCGCCCCAGGGAGATCTCCAGAAAGGCTCACCCGGCCTGGCTCTCTTCCACAGCGTGAAATCACGCGGATCTCTTTTTTCCCGGTCATGTCCCTCAGTTATTCTCATGTGCTGTGCACGCTGCCGGGAAAGCGATCCGTAGCCGGGGTGGGAGCCGATGTCGAAATACACGTTCCCGTCGCGTTCGTAGGCGTGGCCGGCGCCGGCCAGTTCCTCGATCATCTCGATCATCTCGGGGATGTGTCCCGTCGCCCTGGGCTCCACGCTGGGCGGAAGGCAGCCCAGCGCCGCGTAGACCTGGGCGAACGACCGGTGGACCGGATCGGTGACGCGCCACCACTCGATGCCCTCGGACCGGGATCTGCCGATAATCTTGTCTTCGATGTCGGTGACGTTCCGACAGAGCATGACGTCGTATCCGCTGTGTTTCAGCCATCGGTGCAGGATGTCGAAATTCACCTGCGACCTTGTCTGCCCCACATGCGGCGGAACGACGACGGTGGGGCCGCAAAGATAAATCGAAACCGCTCCGGGAATCCGAGAGGTGAAATCACGGACGGCGCGACGGTGCGTATCGTAAAGGCGAAGACCCACCCATCCGAGGGTAGGGCCCAAATCCACCGGCTGTCGACACCGCGCGCGGCATGCCTGTGCAGTCGGGGGTAAATGCCGTTTGCCGGGCCATGGAATTACCGCGATCCCGGGGCCGGCTACCGCCGTATGACGTGCAGGACGCTGGCGATCCGCTCGGCGGCGGTGACGACGTCGGAGGCGTGGCCGATCCGCCCGGCCCACGACAGCCAATACCACCACTCGCCGTCGGTCCCGTCGGACGCCAGCACGTCCTCGGCCACCGAGGGCTCCATCGGATTGACCACGCGCAGGCGCGGGTAGCGCCCGGCAGGGACCGTCAGGCGTACCTGAAACGCGTGGGCCTCGAGTTGGGCCGCGAGCCGTTGCAGATGGTCAAGCGCCTCACCGGGATCCGCGCACACGGCATCATCCAACACGGCGCCGTCCAACACGGCGTCATCCAACACACTGTCCTCCAAGGCGGACGTCGAGACCCGTCATCGGTCAGGGTGAACCCACGCGGACCGGCGGGGCAATCGCCGCCACCCCGCGAAACCGTGTGACAACCAGGGAATCCACCGGGATTCCGTGGAACAGCCACGGAATCCGCGGCCACGAACCCGACACAGTCGATACGGATTGGGCGCATACGGCTTTACCTTGGGGGAACAACCGTAAGGGTGAGACTGCACTGCGGATGGGCCGGGCATGGGAGCGTCCCGTGGATCTTTGCCGTGGCGAGGCGCCATCTGGGCGACCACAGTAGGCAAGAAGATCTACGGGACAGGACCTTCTAGGGGGGCGCCGATGGCCCGTGGAAAGCATTCACCGGCGTGCGCTCGCCGCTGGCGCGAGCAGGCCGGGGCGCGGCAGTGGACGCTCTGGCAGACCGCCCAGGCCATCCACGGCTGCTGCGGGGCGAGTCTGCTCAAGGCCCACCGGCTGGCCCGGGGCTGGTCGGCACGGCAGGCGATCGAGGAGCTGGAGTCGCTCTGCGAGCGGGAGTCGCTGGGCCTGCCCCGCGCCAGCATCGACCTGCTGAACGCCTGGGAGAACAACCGGGCCCGTCCCCGCCCGCAGACCATCGACCTGCTCGCCCGGCTCTACAGGGCCAATGCCGTACGGCTCGGCCTGGCCGCCGACTACTGCGAGGACCCCGGCGGTCAGCGCGTCATCGTGGTGAGCCACGCCAGGGGCGACGAGCCGATGCGGCTTGACGAGCTCATGGCCGACCTCATGGCCGACGACGCCGAGCGCCGGGCGCTCTTCCATCAGGCCATGCTCCTCAGCTTGCCGGATGGCCGGTTCTTCGCCGAGGTCGAGGGCACCCGGCACGATCTTGACCGTACGCTCGCCGCCGGGTCGGTGACCGAGGACCAGCTCGACCGGCTGGACGAGTTGGTCCTGCGCTACCGCAGGGAATACATGATCACCCCGCCACTGCCGATGCTCTGCCGGGTCATGCTGGAGATCTCCGACGTACGTCGGCTGAGCGCCGCCCGGCAGCCGTTCTCCGTGCAGCGCCGCCTGCTGACCGCCACCACGATGCTGGCGCTGCTGACCGCTGACGCGCTGATGAAGCTCGGCGACACGCGCCAGGCCCACGCCTGGTACGGCACCGCCCGCGCGGCCTCGGACGACGTGGGAGACCTGCGGCTGCGCGCGCTGGTCCGGGCGCAGCAGACCATGCTGCTCTACTACTACGGGGACCCCGGCGAGACGGTGCGGCTGGCCCGCGAAGCGCGGATGCTGGCCGGTTCCGCCCCCAGCTCCCCCGCCGCTCTCGCGGCCGCGGCCGAGGCCCGCGCGCTCGCGCGCATGGGAGACGGTAAGGGCGCCAGGACGGCGCTGGCGGAGGCCGAGCAGATCTTCGCCCGCATGCGCGGCATCACCCAGGACGATCTGGCCTTCGTCTTCACCGAGAAGCGGATGAAGTTCTACCGCACCGGGACGCTCATCGAGCTGGGGGACGCCCGGCAGATCCAGGGGATCGACGCCTATCCTCCCGGATTCCACACGATCGATCCCGCCCTGATCCTGCTCGATCAAGCGACTCATCTGGCCAGACAGGGGGACCAGGAGGAGGCGTGCCGGATCGCGGCGCAGGCCCTCGGGCAGGTGCCCGCCGAGCACCGCACCTCCATCGTCGTCACCCGGGCCACGGCCCTGCTGTCAGAGGTCGATCCGGGCCTGCCCGCCGTACGGCACCTGCGCAGTGTGCTGGCGGAGTCGTCGCCCAGACTGCCCATGGACACACGACCGTGAACCGGGGCGCGGCGGGCGCGAGGGGGGTGACGGCGAGCGACTGCCGACTGGCCGACGAGGCGTCCGAGGTGCTGCGCGAGGTGTGCGTACGGCTTGGCGTCGACGTGACAGGAGCCCGGCTCCTGCGGTTGCGCAGCAACGCGGTGTTCAAGCTGCGCGGAGACATGGTCGTACGGATCACGTCCGCCCCCGACGCGGTGACCCGGCTGCCGGTGGTGCTGGCGGTCGCCCGCTGGCTCGCCGACCGGGGCTTCCCCGCCGTACGGCCCGTCGACGAGATCCCCGGCCAGCCGATCGTGCACGACGGGCGGACCGTCACCTTCTGGCGGTATGTCCCGTCCACCGGGCGGCCGACCACGAGACAGCTCGGCCGGGTGCTGCGCAGCCTGCACGGCGAGCCGGTGCCGCCGATGGCGCTGCGGCGGCTCACCGACCCGCTCGCCGAGGTGCGGCACGCGGTGGAGCACGCGGTGGAGCACGCGGTGGAGCACGCGGTCGAGGACAGCGCCGAGGTGCTCACCGGCGACCAGCGGGCCTGGCTGCGCGACCGCATCGAGGAGCTCACCGGCCGCTGGCTGGATCTGGACACCGGCTCCCCGGTTCTCCTGCACGGCGACGCCTGGATCGACAACCTGCTCCGCCTTGATGACGGGCACGTCATGCTGTGCGACTGGGACGGCGTCGCCGTCGGGCCGCGTGAGTGGGACCTCGTGCACACCTACCACGGTCAGCGCCGGTTCGGACTGTCGGCCGCCGACGTGGACGACTTCGCCCGCGCGTACGGCTCCGACCTGCGGCAGTGGCCCGGTTACAGCACCCTGATGGAGGTCAGGGACATGTACGCGGTGGGCGTCCACATCCGCAACGCGGTCGGCGACCCGTTCTCACGCCAGGAACTGCCCCGCCGGCTCGACTCGCTCGCTCGCGGCGACGGGCACGCGCGGTGGTACATGGCGGCGCCCGCATAGTGCCCGACATTCGGGGGTACATTTCGAGACGACTGCGAGGAGGTGTCGCGGTCGTCATTTCAGGACGGATATTTCGATACAGCGCACTCGGGGGATTGCCGGCCGCGGGCATGCATGCTTCCTGGTGGCGCGGCGAGGCTCCCGAAAAGGAGAAGCAGTTGTCTGAAGGCATCGTCAAGTGGTTCAACGCCGAAAAGGGCTTCGGATTCATCGCTCCGGACGACGGCACCGCTGACGTGTTCGTTCATTACTCGGCGATCAACTCGGGTGGTTACCGCAGCCTGGACCAGAACCAGCGGGTCAGTTATGTGACCGTGCAGGGCGCCAAGGGTCCCCAGGCCGAGCAGGTCACGCCGCTGTAGCAATCGCCTCAATGTCTCGATAATCAGCGTTTCTACGACCACGTTTCTACGACCACGTTTCTACGACCACGGGCCCGCGCCGCACCGAATCGGGCGGCGCGGGCCCGTGAACATGTTTTACTTTGCCTTTACCGGGCAGCTCGAAGGCCCATGAGGCTGAGCCTGACATCGGACGTGTGGTGGAAGAACGCCGTCATCTACTGCCTCGACATCGAGACGTACGCCGACGGCAACGGCGACGGCATCGGCGACTTCCGCGGCGCCATGCAGCACATCGACCACCTCGACCGGATGGGCGTCACGTGCATTTGGCTGATGCCGTTCTTCCCGACCCCCGACCGCGACGACGGTTACGACATCACCGACTTCTACAGCGTGGACCCCCGGCTCGGCACGCTGGGCGACTTCGTCGAGTTCATGCGGGTGGCCGGGGACCGCGGCATCCGGGTCATCGCCGACCTCGTCGTCAACCACACCTCCGACGAGCATCCCTGGTTCAAGGAGGCCCGCTCCGGCAGGGACTCCCACTACCGCGACTGGTACATCTGGTCCGACCGGCCCGAACCGGACGACCCCGCCGGCATCGTGTTCCCCGACCAGGAGACCAGCCTGTGGGAGCACGACGAGACGAGCGGCCAGTACTACTTCCATCGCTTCTACCGTTTCCAGCCCGACCTCAACACGGCCAACCCGGTGGTGCAGGACGAGATCTCCCGGATTCTCGGGTTCTGGATGGAGCTCGGCCTGTCGGGCTTCCGCGTCGACGCCGTGCCGTACCTCCTGGAACAGGTCACCGAGCACGACGAGGACAAGCTGCCCGATCCACATGCGTTCTTCAACTGCCTGCGCGCGTTCATGAGCCGCAGGGACGGCAGCGCCGTGCTGCTGGGCGAGGTCAACCTGCCCTACGACGACCTGGTGAAGTACTTCGGAAACGATCTCGGCAATCAGATCACCATGTGCTTCGACTTCATCGGCATGCAACGGATGTATCTGTCGCTGGCACGCGAGGACGCCCGCCCGCTGAGAGACGCCATGCGGGAGCGCCCCCGGCCGCCGAAGGACTGCCAGTGGGCGACGTTCGTGCGCAACCACGACGAGCTCACGCTGGACAAGCTCAGCGAACCGGAGCGTGAGGAGGTCTTCGCGGCCTTCGGCCCGGAGGAGAACATGCGGCTGTTCGGCCGGGGCCTGCGGCGGCGTCTGCCCACGATGCTCGGCGGCGACATCGACCGGATCAAGATGGTCTACAGCCTGCTGTTCTCCCTGCCGGGCACGCCGGTCCTCTTCTATGGCGAGGAGATCGGGATGGGCGAGAACCTCGATCTCGAAGGGCGGCAGGCCGTACGGACGCCGATGCAGTGGACGCCAAACCGCAACGGCGGCTTCAGCGAGGCCGACCCCTCGAAGGTCCACGGCGTCGTACGCGGCGAGTACGGCCCGGAGCGGGTCAATGTGAGCGCGCAGCACCGGGATCCCGACTCGCTGCTGGTGTGGATCATCCGGCTCATCCGCAACTACCGCGACACCCCCGAACTCGCCTGGGGCGACTACACGGTTCTGGACTCGGGGCCGGACTCGGGGCCGGATTCACGGACAGATCCCGTGCTGGCACACCGGATCGACTTCGACGGGGCGACCATCCTCGCCGTGCACAACTTCAGCGACGTCCCGACCGAGGTCGAGCTCACCCTCGACGGGCTCGACTCGTCGAAGGTGCTGACCGACCTGCTGGTGGACGGGGCGATCGAGGTCTCCGACGAGGGCCGGGCCCGGTTCAAGCTCGGCAGGTACGGCTGCCGCTGGTTCCGGGCCTCCACTCCCGAGGCGGCCCCGGCCGGTTCCGGAGACACACCCGGGAAACGCGACCACATCCCTAAGGGATGGGTCAGGGACGAGTCCGGCTGATCTCCGATAGGCCGGCGTCATCCTCGCGGTCACAGTGATGAGGCATGAGGATGCTGCTCGGGAATGCCGTGATCGGAGCCGGTGCGGCCGGGATGGCGGTCCTGCACCTGGTGTCGGGGCTGGACCCGCTCCAGGGCATGATCAGCGAGTACGTCTTCGCACCGTACGGCTGGCTGCTGCCCGTCTCGCTCACGCTGATCGCGGCGGGCTCGGCCGTGCTCGCCGTGTGGCTGACCCGCCTGCACCCTGACCCGCTGGGTCGGGGGGCCGCGTTCCTGATCGGGGTATGGAGTTGCTGCCTGCTGCTGGTCGCCGGCTTTCCCACGGACCGGCCCGGACTGTCGCTGTCCGTTTCCGGCGAAATCCACAGATATGCGGCGTTCGTGGCTTTTCTCAGTGTGCCGGCCGCCGGGCTGATCATCGCCAGGATCACCGGTTCGAACCTCATCCGCACGCTGAGCGTGGTCGCGCTCGGTTCCCTCGTGCTCGTAGCCGTGCCGTACGTCATCAGGGCGCTGGGTGTCGACCCGGGAGCCGTGCCCGCCGGGCTCACCCAGCGCCTGACCGTGATCACCGAGGTGGCCGCCCTGTTTCTCGTACCGCTGCGCCACCCGCTTGAGGGCCGTCCTGAGGAACGTCAGATCAGACCGAGGTCCTTGACCGCGTCGCGCTCCTCGACCAGTTCGTTCACCGAGGCATCGATCCGCTGCCGGGAGAACGCGTCGATCTCCAGGCCCTGGACGATCTCCCACCGCCCGTTCCTGGACACCACCGGGAACGAGGAGATGACACCCTCCGGGACGCCGTACGAGCCGTCCGACGGGATGGCGGCGGAGGTCCAGTCGCCCTCCGGCGTGCCGTTGACCCAGTCGTGGACGTGGTCGATGGCCGCGTTCGCCGCGGACGCCGCCGAGGAAGCGCCCCGTGCCTCGATGATCGCGGCACCGCGCTTGGCGACGGTCGGGATGAAGGTGTCGCGCAGCCACTCCTCCTCGACCTGCTCGGCCG
This sequence comes from Sphaerimonospora cavernae, assembly GCF_042435035.1. NCBI lineage: Bacteria > Bacillati > Actinomycetota > Actinomycetes > Streptosporangiales > Streptosporangiaceae > Sphaerimonospora > Sphaerimonospora cavernae. The sequence continues at coordinate 22,014 of NZ_JBHMQT010000030.1, read as the reverse complement.
CGATCTTTCCGCCGACCTCGGCGTGGAAGAGGTCCGGGTACTGCGTGGCCGAGTGGTTGCCCCAGATCGTCATCTTCTTGACCTCGGTCACCGGGACGCGCAGCTTCGCCGCGAGCTGGGAAAGCGCGCGGTTGTGGTCGAGGCGGGTCATCGCGGTGAACCGCTCGGCCGGCACGTCCGGCGCGGCCGACTGGGCGATGAGGGCGTTGGTGTTGGCGGGGTTGCCGACCACGAGCACGCGGACGTCGTCGGCCGCGTGGTCGTTGATCGCCCTGCCCTGCGGGCCGAAGATGCCGCCGTTGGCCTCGAGGAGGTCGCCGCGCTCCATGCCCTTCGCGCGGGGACGGGCGCCCACGAGCAGTGCGACGTTGGCGCCGTCGAACGCCTTCGCCGGGTCATCGGAGATCTCGATGCCCTCCAGCAGCGGGAATGCGCAGTCGTCGAGCTCCATCGCGGTGCCCTCGGCCGCCTTGACGGCCGGTGGGATCTCCAGAAGGCTCAGCTTCACGGGGGTGTCCACCCCGAGGAGCTGGCCGGAGGCGATGCGGAAGAGCAGCGCGTAACCGATCTGGCCGGCCGCGCCGGTGACGGTCACTTTGACGGTCATGACGATCCCCATTCGCATATCTGTGTGTCTCCCGGATGCTATCCGGCCGCGCTGATCCTCCCGTGGGGAGGTGGCGTCCCGGCCCGAGGTGTCCCGGCCCAAGGTGTCCCGGACGGTGCGTCGCGCGAAGAGCAAGACGGAACAAGAAGAACTGACCGTCGGAGGGTAAGTCCGGCGGTTTCTTGGGAATCATGATGACACCGGTTGAGCGGAACCCCACGGAAGGAGGGGCCCAGTTGAAGAAGGTGCGGATTGTGTCGCGACCGCGGCCGTCGAAGACCCCCCAGTCCCTTGACCTGCGTACCCCCTCAGGGCGCGTCCTGCCGTTCTGACTGTTCAGGCTCTGGCCAGCTCGTAGCAGTGACCGAAGCCTTCCAGCACGGCCGCCCATGAGCACTTCACCGGCTCGGTCTCCCGGTTGTGCGCGGCGATCGAGCGCCGCAGCTCGGCGTCCCCGGCGAGCCGGGCGACCGCGGCGGCCAGTTCGTCGAACGTCCGGCCCAGCAGGCCCTCCTTGCCGGAACCGACGAAGTCGGCGACCCCGCTCTGGGCCCGGGCGACCACGGGGACACCCGCCGCCCGGGCCTCGAGCGCGGCCAGCCCGAACGACTCACGCGGCGCCGGGGCCACGAAGACGTCGGCGGATGCGAGCAGTTCCTTGATCTGTTCCCGGCTGAACCGTCCGGGCAGCGACACCCAGTCGAGGCGCCGGGCCTTCAGGTAACGCTCCATGCGCCCGCGCGCCGGGCCGTCGCCCACGATCGTGGCCCGCAGCGCGATCTGGCCCGGCACCCTTGTGCGTACGGCCTCCAGCAGTTTGAGCAGCCGCAGCGGCTGCTTGCGCGGCGCGAGCCTGCCGACGGCCACCACATGCACGGCGTTCCCGTGCACGGCGTCCCCGTGCACGGCCTCCGGCGGCGCGCCGTCGTGCGGTGCTTCGTCCTGGGCTTCGTCCTGTGCTTCTGTGGGGCGCCAACCGGAGACGTCCAGGCCGTTGGACACCACCCGCACCGGGACCCGGGGGCCGGTCACCGCCCGGATCGGGCGGGCGGCGGCCTCGCTGACGGCGGTCGCGACCAGGCCCCAGCGCCGCCAGTCGAACGTGGCCTGCAGCGCCCGGTAAACACCGCGCGTGACCGGATCCCACATGCTGTGCACGGTGACCACGACGGGCAGTCCGGAGCGTACGGCGGCACGCACGCCCATCCAGGCGAACGGCGAGACCGCCCCGGTGTGCACGTGGACCACGTCGGGCCGCCGGGAGGTCATGAGCCGGATCAGGTGGCCGGTGCCGCGCGGGTGAACCGGCAGGTCGAACGGGAGGCGCGCCACCACGCGGTGCACTCCGGGGATGGCGGCCCCCGGCGTCGCCGTCGCCACCTCGACCAGGTGGCCCGCCTCGCGCTGCGCCCTGACGAGGTCGGCGACCTGCACCTCTATGCCCCCGAGCCGCGGAAGGTAGCAGTCGCTGACGTGAAGAATCCTCACCGGCCAAGACTGACAGAGTGGCCGGTCCCCATCAAACGCCTCCTATCGAACATCCCTCGTCCGCGGAGGAGCGGCACGCGCCGTACGACCGCCCGTGGGATCATGGCCGGAAGAGGTACGAAACGCGGGTGAGGCTGATGAGAACCTTCGACGAGGCGCGATGAGCACCGCGGTGTTCTTTCACGCCCATCCGGACGACGAGGCGCTGCTGACGGCCGGGACCATGGCGATGCTGGCGCACGAGGGGCACCGCGTCGTGCTCGTCGTCGCGACGGCCGGGGAGCGTGGCCTCGCCGAACTCCCGCACGGCGACGAGCTGGGCCGGGCCCGGATGGACGAGTTGCGCGTCTCGGCGGCGGCGCTGGGGTGCGCGCGGGTGGTGCGGCTCGGCTACGGCGACTCCGGCCTGGCCATCGACGGCGGCGTGGCCGAGGATCGGCCGGACGACGCGTTCATCGACGCCGACCTCGAGGAGGCGGCGCAGCGGCTCGCCGACGTGCTCAAGGAGGAGGCCGCCGACCTCATCACGATCTACGATCCCGCCGGCGGGTACGGCCACCCGGATCACGTGCAGGTCTACCGGGTCGGCACCCGCGCGGCCGAGATCGCCGGGACGCCCGTCGTCCTGGAGGCCACGGTGAACCGGGACCTGTTGCTCAAGGGCGTACGGCTGGCGGCCCGTTTCTATCCGTCGCTCGACGTCAGAAGCTTCGAGCGGGCCTACTCCCCCGGGGAGGCGATCACTCATCGGGTGAACGTGCGGAGGTTCGCCAGGGCCAAGCGGGCGGCGATGGCCGCGCACGGCACGCAGACGACCGGCGGCGACGGAGACCGCACCCTGGGCGCCATGCTCAAGATCCCTTATCCGCTCTACCGGATGGTCTTCGGCACCGAGTGGTACGTCCGCCGGGGCCTGCCGCCCGGCACCCGCCTGCGACACCCGTTCGACAATCCGTAGGATGCCTCGATCCTCCGGAAGGAGGAGCCCACGGCTCGGCTGCCCGGGCAGACTGGCCGGGAAGCGGTTCGATGACGACGACGGGGCATGGGGGAATTCACGGGTGAACAGGAAGTGGCTGCAGATCACGCTGTCCGTGGTCTCGCTCGCGTTGGCCGCCGCGCTCGTGGTCTATCTCCCGCAGATCGTGCACGCGCTGACCGGGGCGAAGGTCAGCTGGCGTGAGATCGGCCACGAGTTCGGCCGGATGGACGTGTCGACAATCGCGCTGATGACCGCGTTATGGCTGGCCAGCCTCTGGGCGTACACGTTCGTGATGACCGCGGCGCTGCCCGGTCTCACCCACCTGCAGGCGCTGACGCTCAACGCGGCGGGCAGCGCGGTCAGCAACCTGCTGCCGTTCGGCGGCGCCGCCGGGGTGGCGCTGACGTTCGGCATGACGCGCGGCTGGGGCTTCGCCAACCGGCCCATCGTCGTCTACACGCTCGTCACCGGCATCTGGAACACGCTGTTCCGCTTCATCCTGCCCGCCGTCGGCATCGTGTGCCTGCTGATCGCCGGCAGGGCGCCCAACCCCACGGTCGCCCAGGCCGGATGGGCCGGCGCGGTCTCGATTCTCGTTCTCGTGGCCGTCGTGGCCGCCGCGCTCTACTGGGACCGGGCCGCCGCCGTCCTCGGGCGCGTGCTCGACGCGAGCGTACGGCTCCTGCCCCGGCGCGTACGGCCCGGCGAGCACACGGCCTCGGCGGCGATCGAGCGGCTGCGCAGCGACACCGCCGGGATCATCCACCGGCGGTGGCCGGGGCTGTCCCTCGGGATGATCGCGTTTCTCGGCCTGCAATGCCTGATCATGGCCTGCTGCCTGATCGCCACCGGGTCCTATCCCGGCCCGGCCGAGACCGTCGCGGTCTTCGCGCTGAGCCGGGTGCTCACCACCGCGCTCGTCACCCCCAGCGGCGCGGGGATCATGGAGGGCGGCGTGGCCACCCTGCTGATCGGCGCGTTCGGCCAGCCCGCGAGCGGGGCCACCGCGGCGGCCGTGCTGTTCGGCTTCTGGACGTACACGATCGAGATCCCGTGGGGCGGGCTCGCGCTGGGCGGCTGGACGCTGCTGCGCAGGCGCGGCGGCGACCGCGCCGCGCGGTCCGCCTCCCCCATATCGGGGCATGATCTATCAGACACCCCCTAAGATCGCAGCGCGAAGACAGAATGCTGTCGTCGGCGAAACGCTTGTCTCCGATTCACAGGCGCGCATACCGTTGCGCGTGACATGAATCAGCGATCGGCGGCCGCTGAGCGCGGTGTGACAAAGCCGCTGAGCGCGGTGTGACAAATCGGATGGGCGGCGGCCAATGAGCTCGGTGGCGTTCCGGGTTCTCGGGCCCGTGGGTGCGCATGACGGCACGGGCGAGTTGGACCTCGGCGGGTTACGGCAGCGCGCCGTGCTCGCCCGTCTGCTGGTGGCACGCGGCCAGGTCGTCCCGGTCGACACCCTGCTGTTCGACCTGTGGAACGACGACACGACCAGGGGCGCGCAATCAGGGCTGCAGGTGTACATCTCACGGCTGCGCCGCGTCCTCGAGCCGGGCAGACCGCGCGGGGGACCGAACCGGCTGCTCGTGACCGTCGCGTCCGGCTACGCCCTGCGCACCGCCCCCGAGCACGTGGACGCGCTGCGCTTCGAGGCCGACGTCCGCTCGGCCGGGGAACGGCTGGACCACCTCCCCCACGAGGCCCGGGCGATGCTCGAGTCATCACTCGCGCTCTGGCAGGGCACGCCGTACTCCGACTTCGCCGAACAGCCGTGGGCCGAGGCCGAGGTGGCGCGGCTGAGCGAACTGCGCGTGGTCGCGCGGGAACGGTACGCCGACGCGGGCCTGCGACTGGGGCTGCACGCGGAGACCGTGCCCGACCTGGAGGCGTTGACCACCGAGCACGCCCTGCGTGAGGAGGGCTGGCGGCTGCTCGCGCTCGGCCTGTACCGGTGCGGGCGGCAGGGTGACGCGCTGGCCGCGCTGCGCCGGGCCCGGACGATCCTGTCCGACGAGCTCGGCATCGATCCAGGGCCCGCGCTGCGGAAGCTGGAGTCGGACATCCTCGCCCAGGATCCCGGCCTCGACCTGGTCCTGCCCGCCCGGCGGGCGGTCGAGGCCGCCGCGACGTGGCCACCCCGGCCGGTCGAGGCGGGAGCCGTACCTCCCCTTCAGCCCGAGCCGTTCGTGGGGCGGGAGGCCGAACTCACCGCGCTCGCCGCGGCACCGCCGCGGGCACGGGCGGGCCGGTTCACCGTCGCGGTGATCGGCGGCGATCCGGGCGCCGGGAAGAGCATGCTGGTACGGCGGCTCGCCGAACGCCTGGAAGGCGAGGGGTGGACGGCGTCCACCGGCTCCTGCCCCGACAGCACCGCCACCCCTCCCGGCTGGGCCTGGGTCGAGGTGTTGCGCGCGCTCGTCACGAGAAGGGGGGCGGGAGAGTACGCGGCCCTGCTCGCGCCGCTGCTGGACGACGCCGCCCCGGACAGCACCGGCGACGACGACGCGTCCGGCGGTTTCCGGCTGCACCGGGCGGTGGGCGGTTACCTCTCCGGAGTGGCGCGGGAGGCTCCGCTGCTGATCCTCCTGGAGGATCTGCAGTGGGCGGACGACCAGACCCTGGCCCTGCTGCGGGCGCTGCCGAGCCTGCTCGCGGCCAGCCGCGTCCTGCTGGTGGTCACGTGCCGGGACGGCGAGCTGAACGCGGGGCAGCAGGACGTGCTGGCCGCGCTCGCCCGTCTGGATCCCGTACGGGTCGGCCTCGGCGGGCTGGCCGACGCGGCGGTGGCCGAGCTGATCCGCGCCACCTGCGTTCACGAAGTGGACGACGAGGTCATCGGCGCGATCGTGGAGCGCGCGGGCGGCAACCCGTTCTTCATCAAGGAGACGGCCCGCCTGTTCGAGGCGGAGGCCGACATCTCCCAGGTTCCCTCGGGCGTGCGCGAGGTGCTGCGGCGGCGGATCGCCCGGCTGCCGGAGCGGGCGCAGCAGGTGCTGCTGCAGGCCGCCGTGATCGGCCGTGACGTGGACGTCGACGTGCTGGTCGACGTGTCCGGCGACGAGGACTCGGTGGTGGACGCGGTCGAGGCGGCGCTGCTCGCCGGGCTGGTGACCGAGCCGGGTCCCGGCCTGCTCAGGTTCGACCACGCGCTGATCAGGGACACGATCTACTCGGACGCCTCCCGGCTGCGCAGGTCGCGGCTGCATGGCGCGGTGGCGTCGGTCATCGAGCAGCGCGACCCGAACGACGTGGCCGCCCTCGCCCATCACTACGACGCGGCGGGCACCGCGGAGACCGCGGCCAAGGCGCAGCGGTACGCCGGCCTGGCCGCCGAGCAGGCGGAGCGGCGGTTCGCGCACCGGGAGGCCGCTTCGCTGTGGCAGAAGGCCATCGCCGCCTTCGACCGCGCCCACTCGGCTGGCCACTCGGCTGCCCACTCGGCTGCCCGCTCCGGTGGCGGTCCCGTGAAGGAGCGGCTGGAGCTGCGGCTCAGGCTGATCAGGACCCTGGCGCTGGGCGGGGACATGACCGCGGCCCGCGCGCACCGGCGGGACGCCATGGACGTGGCCCTGCCGCTCGGCGATCTGGAGCTGACCGCGCGGGTGGCGGCCGCGCTCGCGGTCCCGCACAAGGGCATCGCCCGGGACTTCACCCGGACCGCCTGGGAGATCGTCAACGTGACCGAGAAGGCCCTGGAGGAACTGCCGCCGGGCGAGCAGTCCCTGCGGGCCAGCCTGCTCGCCACGCTGGCGCTGGAACTCGAGGGCTCGGCCACCGAGCGCGGTTACCAGGCGTCGCTGGAGGCCGAGGAGCTGGCGAGGTCGAGCGGCGACCCCGCGCTGCTGGCGATGGCGCTCAGCGGCAGGTTGCGCCAGTCGTACACGCTGACGCAGGTGGACGAGCGCGAGACCATCGGCCGGGAGCTGCTGCGGGTCGGCGCGGAGTCCGGCCAGATCGCGGTCCAGACGCTGGCCCACCTGGTGCTGCTGGAATGCGCGGCCGCCCGGGGCGACTTCGCCGAGGCCGACGAGCACCTCGCCCAGGCCGAACGGCTCGGCCGGCGCTACGACCTGCCCGCCCCGGCCGCCGTGGGGGCGTGGTACGCCGGCCAGCGGCTGATGATCACCGGTGACTACGACGCGGCGGAGCGCGCCTACCGGAACGCGGCCCGGCTGACGGCGCGGGCCGGCATGCTCGAAGGCCGTCAGGACCTGCCGCTGATCGCCACGTTCTGCCTCCACCTGGTCGACGGCCGCGCCGCCGAGATCGTCGAGCCGCTGGGCGAGGCCCACCAGCGCGGCGCCAAGTGGACGCTCGACGCGTACGTGGTGGCGCTGTTCTACGCGGGACACGTGAAGGACGCGCAGGCGGTCGCGGTGACCCGGGAGCCGGTCCGTACCGACTTCCTCTACGAGCTCGCGCTCATCTGGCGGGCGCTGGCGGGCATGCTGCTCGACGACGAGAGCCGGATGCGGGAGGCGTACGAGAAGCTGCTGCCGTTCCACGACAGGATCGCCGGGGCGGGCACGGGCGTGGTCGCCCTCTGGCCGGTCGCCAGGACGCTCGGCGATCTCGCGGTACGGCTCGGCCTGCCGGCCGGGGAGCACTACGAGAAGGCACTGGCCGTGGCCGAAAGGGTGAACGTGCCCCGATGGATCGCCGACGCCCGCCACGCCCTCCAGCCCCGGCATCCATGACGCCTTCTATCGGCGGAGGAGGCCGTGGCAGGCGATGGCGGCGGCGGCCACGACATTGAGCGAGTCCACGCCCAGTTCCATGGCGGCCGGGCTCATCGAGATGCGGACGGACCGGTCGGCCTCCTTGAGCCAGTGTGACGACAGGCCATCGCCCTCCGAGCCCAGCAGCAGCGCCACCCGCTCCGCCATGACGACCTCGTCGAGCGGCGTGGCCGACTGATCGGGCGTCAGCGCCAGCGTCCGGAAACCGGCCGCCCGGATCTCGGCCAGGCCGCCGTGCCAGTCGATCATCCGGGCGTACGGGATCGCGAAGACCGCCCCCATGGAGACTTTCACCGATCGGCGGTAGAGGGGGTCGGCGCATCGGGGCGACAGGACGATCGCGTCGACGCCGAGCGCCGCCGCGCAACGGAAGATGGCCCCGACGTTGCCGTGGTCCACCAGGTCCTCCAGCACGACGATCCTGCGCACCCGGCCCAGTAGCTCCGCGACCGCGGGCAGCGCCGTACGTCCCATCGAGGCGAGCGCACCCCGGTGCACGGGGAAGCCGGTGACGCCGGCCATGACCTGGTCGGAGACCACGTAGACGGTGGTCTCATCGACGACGTCGACGAGATGGCCGACCCACTTGGCCGTGGTCAGGATCGAGCGCACCGGGTGACCCGCCCCGACGGCCCGCCGGATGACCTTCTCCCCCTCGGCGATGAACAGTCCGTGCTCGCTCTCCAGGCTCTTGCGGAGGTCCATGTCGCGCAGCCGTACATAATCGGCGAGGCGCGGATCGGCGGCGTCTTCGACCTGGATGAGCACCTGTCAAGGGTACGGCGACGCCGGTGCGCCCCGATATCGGTGCACCAAAAACGACGTTTGGCCCTCTTCACGATGCCCAGTATCGTTCCGTAAGCATTACGGAGAATCTCCCCGAGAGCCATCCGCGGCGCGCCCGGGGAGAGCCAAATCGAGACCGAAGAGGGCACCGTGGGCGGACGGCACCGCACAGACGAACTCGAGGGTGACTTCAACCCCCAGCACGAGCCGCCACCCAGGCGACGCGGCGGCCCGGGCAAGGTGTTCGTCCCGTTGGCCGGCGCGGTCGCCCTCGCCGTGCTCTGCGGCGTGGCTGCCTATGTGGTCGTCAACAAGGACCCCCAGTGCGGAGAAGAGGGGAACGGCCCCGGCGAAAAGATCGGTCTCACCGTGGCGGCCTCGCCCGACATCCAGCCGGCGGTGCAGAAGGTCGCCGGCAAGTTCGCCAAGTCGGGCAAGAAGATCGACGGGAAATGCGTGACGGTGACGGTCAAGGCGGCCGAGTCCGCCGACGTCGCCAACGCGATCACGGGATCCGGCCCCACCAAGGCCCAGGCCGAGGACAGGTCCGGGGCCGACCCCGATGTCTGGATCCCCGACTCCAAGCTCTGGACCACCGGCCTGCCCACGGACGGCACGGCCAAGGTGGCGGGCAACGCCGCCCGTTCCCCCGTCGTGCTCACCACGTCGAAGTCCGGCGCGGAGAAGCTGCGCTCGGCCTTCAGCCCGGCGAGCTGGACCGGGCTCATGAGCGCCGCGAACGCCGCGAACCCCGACGGCCTGGCCAGGAAGGTTCGCGTGCTCGCGCTCGACCCCACGCAGAACGCCGCCGGGCTGGGCGCGCTACTCGCCGGCGCGAGCGTGCTCAAAGCGGGCGGCGGCAGCGAGGAACTCCTCGTCGGCGTGCTGCGGCAGCTGTCGGAATCCACCGTGCCGTCCCCCGACAATCTCTTCGCCACGCTGACGAAGACCACCGCGCGCATCCCGGTCGGCGTCGCCTCCGAGCAGGCGGTCTGGTCGTTCAACACCAAGACGTCCCCGTCGAGCCCCGCGGTCGCGCTCTATCCGACCGAGGGCACGGTCAGCCTCGACTACCCGATCGTCATCAGGGCCAAGGCCGGCGCGGTACGCAAGGCCGCGGCCGCCTTCGCCGCCGAGCTGACCTCGGCCTCGGGCAAGAAGACCGTGCAGGACTACGGCTTCCGCACGCCGGACGGCAAGGGCGGCGGCCTGCTCAAGCCGGAGAACGGCGTGAGCGCCAAGAAGCCCGCTGAGATCAAACTTCCGGACCAGGCGTCGATCGACAAGCTGGCCCAGGCGTGGCGGCAGGTCAAGCTGGGCGCCCGCCTGCTCGGGCTGATCGACATCTCCGGAACGATGGCCGAGCCGGCGGACAGCACCGGTGTCAGCCGCATGAAGGCCATCACGGAGACCAGCATCGAAGGGCTGAAGCTGTTCCCCGACAAGACCGAGATCGGCATCTGGGCGTTCTCCGACAACCTGCAGGGACCGGGCGTCGACTGGAAGCCCGTCATCTCGATCGGTCCGCTGGCCCAGCAGGTCAACGGCGTCACCCGGCGGGACCGCATCATCCAGGCGATGCAGCGGACCCAGGCGATCCCGACCGGCAACACCGGGCTGAACGACACGCTGTGGGCCGCCTACCAGAAGATGACCAAGGAATATCAGCCCGACAAGGTCAACACGATCCTCCTGTTCACCGACGGTGTCGGCAACGACGACCCGAACGGCGGCATCGAGAACAAGGAGATCATCCAGAAGCTGAAGCAGGCGTACGACCCCAAGCGTCCGGTGAGCATCCTGATCATCTCGTTCAACACGACGCAGGACGACGACAAGGCACAGATGACCGCGATCGCCAAGGCCACCGGTGGCGCCGCCTACTTCCCCCAGACGGTGCTGGAGGTCCGCGATATCTTCCTCAAGGGCATCGCCCGCCGTCTGTGCGCGCCGAACTGTGGAGGTTCGGCACAGTAGTCCTCGAATTTCTCTCCTTTATCGCAAATGCTGTGCTTTCACCGGAGATTACGGAACCATGCCGCGAATGCGCTCCACTTTGCCGTCAAATAGCACTCGCCAGTAACAATCAGGATTCACCAGGTGTTAGTGGGAGCGCGAAAGGGGAGAAATCCACCCGACCGAGGATTTGAGGGGGCATCGTGGCCCAAGCATGGCTGCCCGGCACCAGCCGGCTTCCCTCCCTTGAGGACTCCGGGGCGATGTTGGGCGGTGCTCCGCGCACCGTCTGGTTCATCTGGCCCGCGGATCCTCAGGCGGTTTCGGCCAAGTCCGTCGCACAACGGCTCATCCAGCTCGATCGTCCCTCCCACCTGGTATGGAACCCGGTGACCGGGGAGATCGTCCAGCTCCTCCCGCCCACCAGGGCGGCGTGCGGGCTGGTGGGCGACCGGGGCCGAAACGGACGCGTCTGCGTGCAGATCCGGGTCATCGGATCGACGCACGAACCGTTCACCGACACCAAGCTCGACGGCCTGGACGACATCCTGGAGTGGCTGGACTCCTGGGAGGTCCCCCGGCGCTGGCCGTGCGGACCGCCCCTGCCGTACCCGCACTCGCTCATGGCCGACCGCAGCTGCCGGCTGTGGGCCCTCGGCGGACACTTCGGCCATTCCCAGGTGCCGGGGACCCGGGAGGGCGATCCGGGTTCGATCGACATCTCCAGGATCCTCGGGACGGCTCCCGCGAAGCTGGAGGCCCCTCCCGCACCTGACGACCTGCGGCTGCTGGAGCGGGTGATCTGACGGCCGTCCCGCCCGGGATCCCCCTCCCGCGTGCGAGAGGCAGGCGGATCGCGGGTGGATCGTGGGTGGATCGTGGGTGGATCACTGTGCGGCGAGGAGCCGTCGAATCACCGCGCAGCCGTGCCGTACGTCGGCCCGCGAGGCCGAGCCGTACCCGAGCACGAGACCGTGCACGCGGGGCGGCCCGTGATGGTGACGGTCGGCGGTGACGGTCGGCGGTGACGAGCAGCACGCCATGCCGCCGTGCCCGCCCACGTCCGCGACCGCGGGTAGCCGGTGCCGGTTGTTTGACACGTTTGCTCGGCTATTTCCTGATTTTTCTACTCACGGCGTCGATGGTCACTAAGCTACGGTCTCGTCATGGCGGGGGCCCAGGGCGATGAGGAGACCGTATGCACGGCCAGACGGATGCCTGGCGAGTCCCCGGCTACACGGAGATTCGCGAGCTGGGCAGGGGTGGCGCCGGCAGAGTCGTGCTCGCACGGCATGACGCCGACGACATCCTGGTGGCCATCAAGTACCTGGCCGACGCACTCATGTCGGACCTGCATTTCGTCGCCAGGTTCCGGCACGAGGCGCGCCTGCTCGCGTCGATGGACCCCAGCCCGCACGCGGCCAAGTTCTATGAATACGTGGAGGTGCCACGGGGCGCCGCCATCGTGATGGAGCTGATCAACGGCGTCTCGCTGCGCGCGATGCTCCGCTCCGAGGGCCCGACCGGTCCGGAGGCGGCACTGGTCGTACTCAAGGGGTCGCTGCTCGGCCTCGCGGCGGCGCACGGCGTCGGCGTCGTCCACCGCGACTACAAGCCTGAGAACGTGATGGTCGAGGCCGACGGCATGAGCAAGCTCGTCGACTTCGGCATCGCCACGCAGATCGGTCAGGGCGGCAGCGCCGTCTCGGGCACGCCGCCGTACATGGCGCCGGAGCAGTGGTCGGGCGGCCCTGCCGGCCCGGCCACCGATGTCTACGCGGCCACCGTCGTCTTCTTCGAGTGCCTCACCGGCGGCCGCCCGTTCCGGGCGCAGAACATGGCGGCGCTGGCCCGCCAGCACCAGGTCACCCCTCCCCCGGTGGAGGAAGTGCCGCCCTCGTTACGCGGGTTGGTGGAGCGCGGCATGGCCAAGCGGGCCGCCGACCGGCCGCGGTCGGCACTGGAGTTCCTTCAGGAACTGGAACTCGTCGCGGCCGACGTGTACGGCCCGGCCTGGGAGGAGCGGGGACGGCGTAGGCTCGCCGCGCTGGCCGGCCTGCTGGTCCAGTTCTTCCCTCTCGCCGAGGAGGCTTCCGAAGTCGGCACGTCCATCGCGGAGACGAACCTGGGCCGCGGCCTGCTCGGCAAGGTGAGCACGAAGATCGGACTGACCGTCGTGGTCATGGCAGCCGTCGCGGGCGGCACGGCGGCCCTGGTCGGCTCCCTGACCGGGACCACGCTCCAGTCCGACGAGACGATCATGACACCGAGCACTTCGCCCGCCGATCCGCTGACGGTCGCCCCCGCCACCGACGAGGCGACGGCCGAGCCCACGGAGACGCCCACGGAAACAGGCTCGGCCGACGATCCGAAGCCGACCGCGTCGAGCACCCGGGTGGTACGGCCCAGGCCGACGGCGACCGGCGATCCCGTCCAGCAGCCCACTGCCACGCCGACCGCGAGACCGACCCCCAGCCCGACGGCCGGGCCGACGCCCAAGCCGAGCCCGAAGCCCAGCCCGACGCCGACGCCGACGAGGAAGCCGTCGCCGACCCAATCGGAGCCCGACACCACGATCACGCTCCCCGTCCCGAAGAGTCCGGCTCCGGGGAGTACGACACCACCCGCGACGTCCAGACCGACCGCCACTCAGAACCCGCCGTCCTCGACCCCGCCGTCCCCGACTCCACCGAGCGAAGAGCCGGGCGAGGGGACGCCGAGCGGAGACGCGCCGCCGAGCCTGACGGCCTCACCCGAGGCTCCGGACGGAAGCGCCGTTCCGGCGGGCGTCTTCGCCATCGGCCTGATGACGGCCGGCCTGGTGCCCGCCACACTGGCGGTGAAGCGGGCGACCGGAAGGCGCCGTCGGCGGGACTCGAGGTGATGGATGAACGAGGGCGCGACGATCGCGGGGTATCGCCTGACCGGACGCACCCGGACGAGTGAACTCGGCACCTGGCACGACGCGGTCTCCCCGGCGGGAGCCCCGTCGGGCGTGCTGCGGTTCGATCCGCACCTGATCGGCGGAGCCCCGGTCAGGGAACGGTTCATCACCGCGGTAAAAGCGGATCTTCAACTACTTCGGCAGGGCGGCCCACCGGTGCTCCTGCCCATCGCCGACCTGGTGACCGCGCGGGGCGAGGTCTGGCTGATCACCACACGCCGGGCCATGCCGACCCTCGCCGACCTGCTCGGGGGCACCGTGCCCGGGGCCGGGATCGACGCCGCCGGGGCGGCCTCGATCCTCCTGGAGACCGCGCAGGCACTGCTCACCCTCCATGCGGCGGGGCTCGCGCACGGCGCTGTGCATCCCGGCACGGTTGTCATCGGGGACGACGGATCGGTGCTCCTGGCCGAACGAGGGCTGCTCGCGGCGCTTCGCGACGCGTCCACGCACCGAAACGCGAACGGAAACGCGAACGAGTTCGGGACGGGAAGCACGGCGGAGAGCACAGCGGCGGATACGGCCGCCTGGGCGGCACTCGCCCGAGGTCTGGCAGCGCGTTTCGCGCAGGACTCCACACACGGTCGTCCCGCGCAGGGGATGGCCGCCGCGCTCCTCGACCGCACCGCCGCGGTGGCCCTGGCCCAGGGGCTCGGCGCCGCCAGGGAGGCCCTGCTCGCCGGACACGACGTGCTTCCTCCCGGCAGCACAACCCTGGCCCGGACCGTCCACCTGTGGATCTCGGGAGGCGCCCCGGCATCCCCAAGCCCGGCATCCCCAAGCCCGGCATCCCCAAGCCCGGCATCCCCGCCCGCCCCCGGCATGAGCCCCGTCACGGCCGTCGCCGATGAGGCCGTCACGCTGCTCGACCTGTCCGGCGCGCGCGACGTCGCCCCGGCCGCCCCGGCGGGCCGTACGGCACAGCCGGACCATGACGTGATGATGCGCTTCGGGCCGGGGGTGCCGACTGAGACGACCGCAGAGCAGATCTGGCGCTCCGGGCAGACGTCCACCGTCCATACTCAAGTGATCGGCGACGCCCCACGACGGCGGAAGCGGCGGATGACGGTGTGGGCCGGGCCCCTGCTGCTCGCGATGCTCATCGCCGCCGTGATCCTCTGGTTCCGCATGTCCCCGTTGGGCCCCGATCTCGCGGTGCTGAGGGTGGACGTCAAACCGCCGAAGAAGACCGTGCGCTGCGGCGGCAGGGCCGACTTCGTCGGGGTCGTCACGACCAACGGCGGCCGCGGAACCATCCGCTACGAGTGGCTGCGCAGCGACGGCCAGAAGATCGAGCAGGAGCAGTCGGTGGGCTCGGGGACCACGTCGTTGGACTTCCCGTTGCACTGGACGGTGAAGGGCTCCGGGTCCTTCCGCGGCACCGCGACGCTGCGCGTCCTGTCTCCCAGCGCGACGGGGAAGCCTCTGCAGGATAAAGCCGGTTTTTCCTACAAATGCTGATTTCACTAGTGTGGCCCGCATGACGACGACCCCCGCCGGCTGGTACCCCGACCCGTACGGCTCCCCCGACCTCCGTTGGTGGGACGGCACGCAGTGGACCGACGCCATTCATGCACGGATGCAGCAGTCCGGTCAGGCGAGCCGGCCGGGTGAGCCGGATGCATTACGGCAGTCCCCTCACCTGGGATATCCCGTACGACCCGGCGACCCCCTTCCCGCGGCACAGGCGCCGTACGCCGGGGAACCCGAGCAGCCGACGGACCCGCCAGGACAGCCGGAACAGCCCGAAGAGCCAGACCATCTTGAAGAGCCGGACCGACCGCAACAGGCCGGCCAACCCGGACAGCCCTGGCAGCAGCCGGACCAACCCGGGCGGCAGCAGCCCGCCCCACAGCACAGCGTCCCTCCCCAGCCACCCCACCAGCCTCACCAGCCTCACCAGCCTCACCAGCAGCCGGGACAGCCGGTCCGCGACGTGCCGCAGTGGGGAAATCTCGGGCAGACCGCCCAGATGCCGGTGCCGGACTTCGGGCCGCCGCCACAGCGGTCCTCGATGTGGCCGTGGGCTCTGGGCGGCGTCGCCGTGGTCGTCGCGCTCGCGCTCGTCATCGGCGGCGTGTTGTTCTTCGTCAACAAGAGCGCCGAGTCCACCGCGTCCGGTCCGCAGCCGGTGTCGACGCCGTCACTGGACGGGGTCGTCCCCCCATTGACCGAACCGACGCCCGCGCCGTCGATGCCCGAACTGCCCCAGCCGTCCGGAGAGCGGATCACCGATCCCGTCACCGGGCTCTCCTATGCCTATCCCGGCGACGCCTGGATCGTGCCCAAGGCGGCAGAGATCAACAATCCCGGCGACCCCAACCGGCCGCTGTGGACGAGCGCCTGCCTGGTCATGTCCCAGCGGAACTACGACGGCCAGGAGAGCGACTGGATGGGCTCCATTTCCACCGGCCGGCTCCCCCAGATCTTCCCGTACAACGGCCCCGGGAGCTTCGAAGGCCTCGCCGGAGCCCTGCTGTCCGTCTATGAGCCGGTCTTCTACCCCCTGCCGCACGCGCGGAAGATCGTACGCAACGAGGCGATGAAAGTGGGCGACCGTGAGGCCTGGGTGGTGGAGCTCGAGATGGACTTCTCGAAGGTCTCCGAGGTGAACGCGTTGAAGTGGAAGGCCGAGAAGGCGGCGTTCGTCCTGGTCGATCAGGGCCAGGGGCAGTCTCCTGCCCTGCTGCACATCTCCATTCCGGACAATCTGGACCAGTCGGCGTACAAGCGCGTGCTGGACTCGCTCGAAGCCAGGTAAACGCCGACTACTCTTGAGCCATGAATGACCCACTGGTCTGGATCGACTGTGAGATGACCGGGCTCGACCTCGGCCGTGACGCGCTCGTCGAGGTGGCCTGCGTCGTCACCGACAGCGAGCTCAACCAGTTGGACGAGGGCGTCGGCGTCGTCATCAAGCCCCCGGCCGAGACATTGGAGCAGATGTCCGAGGTGGTGCGGGAGATGCACACCGCCTCGGGCCTGCTGCGTGCGCTGGCGGCGGGGGTGACGCTCGCGGAGGCCGAGTCCATGGTGTTCGACTACATCCGCTCCTACGTGGCCGAGCCCAAAAAGGCTCCGCTGTGCGGCAACTCGATAGCGACCGACCGCGCGTTCCTCGCGCGGGACATGCCGCTGGTCGACGCGTTCCTGCACTACCGGATGATCGATGTCTCCTCCGTCAAGGAACTGGCCCGCCGGTGGTATCCCAGGGTCTACTTCGCCGCGCCCGAGAAGCAGGGCGGGCACCGGGCCCTGGCCGACATCGTCGAGAGCATCCGGGAGCTGCGCTACTACCGGGCGGCCGTCTTCGTGCCCCAGCCGGGCCCCGACTCGGCCACGGCCCGGAAAGTCGCCGAGGCCGTCTCCGCCTCCTGACCCCGGGTTTCCAGACCGGCCGGCGGAACCGGTGAGCACACGGACTCCAAAATGCCGCTACACTTCTTTCGTACGCCTCGCAAGGGGCGGACATGGTGGGTGTAGCTCAGCTGGCAGAGCGCCAGGTTGTGGTCCTGGATGTCGTGGGTTCAAGTCCCATCACTCACCCGCGCGGCGGTGGCCGGTCCCAACTGGACCGGCCACCGCCTTTTTCGTATCCCGCATCCCCGTACGGGGGTCGGGATGCGGCAGTTCGCGGCAGCACTCTGGGTCATGCGCCGATCGCGTTCGGTCGCGATCCCTGCTTCACCACCGTTACTCTGTGCTTGTTCCCACTGCTCGTGAATTCCCTCTGCTCGAATCGCCCCAGGAGAGCGGCAACCGATGCCGAACAGGCAACACAACGCGATATGTCCCGGTTGTCACGGCCCCGGACGGGTCATCATCTATCGGATGGCGGTCGCCGGCGGCCGGATCGGGACCGCCGGCGTGGAAGAGCCCTGCCAGGACTGCGGCGGCAAAGGGTACGTGACCTTCGAGGTGGAGGTCGCCGAGCCCGCACCCGAAGACCGGTGAAAGCCCGCCGATCTCCCCTGACTTGACCGCCGCCCACGGGGAAAGGGAGGGAGATGTGGAAAGAGGTCTTCCTGCCGGAGACACCGCTACCGGAGATCTTCGTCCGGGGCACCGTCGTCTATCTGGCGATCTTCTTCATGCTTCGCTTCACGCCCCGGCGCGAGGTGGGCTCGTTCAGCACCACCAATCTGATCGTGATCGTGATCATCGCTGACGCGGCCCAGAACGCGATGGCCGGGAAATATCACTCGATCACCGACGGACTGCTCCTCGTGGCGACCATCGTCGGCTGGTCGATCGTGCTGGACGCCGCGGCCTTCCGCTGGCCCGCCATCGCCCGTGTCGTCAAGCCTCCGCCACGCGTCCTCATCAGGGACGGCAGGCTTGACCGGCGCAATCTCCGGCGCGAGCTCATCACCGAGGACGAGCTGATGGCGCACCTGCGCGAGCAGGGAACCGATGATGTGAGCGAACTGAACGTGGTGCTGGAACCCGATGGCCGGGTGAGCGTGCGCAAACAGGACGACGGGCGATCTTACGGAAGTTAGTCAGGCCACATTGCCCCCAAAGTTGGGAAATGAGGGTTATGCTCGCTGTCAACGGCCGCGCGGGGGGCAGGCGATCTTTGACCTCTCGACGGAGGCCTGATGAGAGTCGACGACCCTACCCGAATGGGACTCAGCAAGCGGGAAGCCGAAGTCATGGAGCTGATCGCAACCGGTCACTCCAACGGCGAAATCGCCCAGCGTCTGTTCCTCAGCGAGAAGACCGTGAAGAACCACGTCAACCGCATCTACGGCAAGCTCGGCGTCGAGTCGCGTGACACCGCGATCGGCCGCTGGCTGGGGGCGACGCGAAGCGACGACGCCTGACGCTCTAACGCCCCAGCTGCCGTGACGCTCGGATGCCGTGACGCTCGGATGCCGTGACGCTCGGATGCCGTGACGCTCGGATGCCGTGACGCTCGGATGCCGTGACGCTCGGATGCCGTGACGCTCGGGCAGGCACAGCCGAGCGTCCGGCATCCGTTCGATGGTGCACGGCCGTACTCAATGGCCGGTACGGCTCAGCGCCCGGCGCAGAGCGGCCAGGCCGTGCTCCAGTTCGTCGGGCTGGACGGACAGCGCGGGGCGCAGCCGTACGGATCGATCGCCGCAGGGCAGGACGAGGATGCCCTCCTCCTCACGGAGCCGGGCGACCAGCGTCCCTTGATCCAGGACGGCGGAATCGGGGACGTCGAAGGCGCACATCAACCCGCGTCCGCGCGCGTTGGCGATGAGGCCGTCGGCCTCCAGACCCTGGAGCGCCCCGAGCAGCTTCTCCCCGAGGATCGCCGCCCCCGGGATCAGCCCATCACGCTCGATGATCTCGAGCATCCGGCGGGAGCGCACCATGTCGACCAGCCCGCCGCCCCAGGTGGAGTTGATCCGGCCGCTGACCGCGAAGACGTTGTCGGGCACGAGATCGACCCTGCGCCCTGCCATGATGCCGCCTACCTGCACCTTCTTGGCGAAGGCGACGATGTCGGGGGCGAGGCCGAGCTGCTGGTACGCCCAGGGCGTGCCGGTCAGGCCGACGCCGGTCTGCACCTCGTCGAGGATGAACAGGGCATCGTTCTCGTGGCAGAGCGCCTGCATGTCCTGGAGGAACTCGGCGCGCATGTGGTTGTCGCCGCCCTCGCCCTGGATGGGTTCGGCGATGAAGCAGGCGATGTCGTGGCGGAATCGGGTGAACGCCTCACGGGCCTGGGCCAGCGCGCGTTCCTCCGCCCGCTCGACGTCCCCGAAATGGATCGCGGGGACGTCGATCCGGGGCCAGCCGAACTTGGGGAACCGCTCGGTCTTCACGGGGTCGGTGTTGGTCAGCGAGAGCGTGTAGCCGCTGCGGCCGTGGAAGGCCCGGGTCAGGTGCAACACCCTGGTGCCCAGCCCGGGGTGGCGGCCGTGGGCCTCGTTCCAGCGGCTCTTCCAGTCGAAGGCGCACTTGAGCGCGTTCTCGACGGCCAGCGCGCCGCCCTCGACCAGGAACAGATGCGGCAACTCGGGATCGCCGAGCACCCGCTGGAACGTCTCCACGAACTCGGCCAGGTGGACGGTGTAGAGGTCGGAGTTGGCCGGCTTGTTCGCGGCCACGCGGCCGAGCGACTCCAGGAACTCCGGGTCGTCGGCGAAGGGGTTCATACCGAGCGGTGCCGACGCGAAGAACGTGTAGAAGTCCAGATATCGTCGGCCGTCCCGGGCGTCGACCAGCCAGGAACCCGCACTCCGGTCCAGATCGAGCACCAGCCGGTAGCCGTCGACGAGCAGATGCCGCGAGAGTGCGCCATGCACAGCACTGGGATCCATGTCACCTCCACCGTTACGCCGCTGACAACACTATTCCCTCATATACGGGGTTAATAGTGAAGACTTTCTAGCCAGATGTGACTTCTGGCGAACATTTTCCATACCTCAGGGGAAGGAGCTGACGACGCGGCCATGCCGTACGGCATGGCCGGGCAAAGCCCGAGGCGACCGCCACCAGACACTTTCCCGTGATCTTGCGAATTCTCGCACGCCACCCTCCCGACCTGCGCGAATCGACTCCGTGATCTTGCAGTTTCTCGCAGACGAGCACCCCGACCTGCGCCTGCGCACTTCGTGATCTTGCAGTCCCGAATGCAAGATCATGAACAGTGTTTTCGCAGCTCAGGGCGTACGGCTGCGAGAAACTGCAAGATCACGAACGTGAAATGCCTGCTCACGGCTCGACCTGCGAGTATTCGCAAGATCACGGGACGGGGGGAGGGGGGACGGGGGCTACAGCGCCCGGAGGAAGCGGGCGGCGATGGGGACGGCGGCGCCGGCGCCGGTGCCGCCGTTCTGGATGAAGACGGCGAAGGCGAGGTCGCCGCGATATCCGATGAACCAGCCGTGGTCCTGGCCGCCCTGCCAGTCCTCGGCCGTACCGGTCTTGCCGGCGGTCCCCTCGGGCAGCCCTCTGCCGCTCGCGGTTCCCTCGGTCACCGCCGCGCTCATCATCGCGCGCAGCCCGTCGGCCACGTCCTGCCGGAGAGTCACGGTCTCCGGCTGTGCGGCCGCCAACTCGGCGGCGTCGAGGAGCAGCCGCGGCGGATGCCACTCTCCGCTGCTTACGGCCGCCGCCACGAGCGCCATGCAGAGCGGGGTCGCCTCGACCTTGCCTTGACCGAAGGAGTCCGCGGCGAGCGCGTCGGGATTCTCGGGATGGTCGATGCCGCCACAGGCGCCGCCCGCGCCGGTGTCGATCGGCACGCCGAACCCGAACCGCCGGGCCTGCTCGACCAGCGCGTCGGCGTTCAGCCGCTCGATCGTCAGACGTACGAACGAGGTGTTGCACGACAGCGCGTACGCCCGCCGCAGCGTCACCGTGCCGTGGTCCTCGTTCTTGTAATTGGGGAACGAACGATGTCCGGGGATCTGGTAGGCGGCCGGGCACTCCACCGGCGTGTCAGGGGTGACTCCCTCGCTCAGCAGCGCGGCAGCGGTGATCGTCTTGAACGTCGAGCCCGGGGCGTACTTGTGCTCGAACGCCCCTCGCGGCGTGGGGCCGCCCAGGCGGTCGGCGACCGCGAGGATCTCCCCCGTGGACGGCCGCACCGCGACCAGTGCCGCCGGATGCCCGACCTCGTCGAGCGCCCGCGCCGCCGCCGCCTGCACGGCCCACTCGATCGTCGTCCTGACCTGCTTCGGCGGCCGGGGCCTGTGCTCGATCAGGGTCCTGGCCGGCTCTCCGGGGTTCTGCAGTTGGATGGCCCAGGCCGCGTCCGTTCCCTCCGTCGGCACGGCGGCGCCCCCGGTCATGGCGGCCGACAGGCGGGTCAGGTATTCGTCGGCCCAACTGTCCCGCGGGAAGGGTCGCCCCTCGCGGGTCACCGGTCCCCGCGTCGGCGCCGGACCCGTGGCCCGTACGATCTGCCCGCCCTCGGCGAGGTCCGGGTGCAGGACGGCGGGCGACCAGATGACCTTCCAGCTGAGGTCCCGTACGGCGAGGCGCAGCGTGGAGCGGACCCTCCAGGTGCCGTGGCCCGGCTCCGCGCGCTCCTGGCCGAAGGGGACCTCGGCGGTGTCGTCGCCGGTCGTGACGGCCGCTTCTTCTATGAGCTTCACCGACGCCGACAGCAGAGCGTCCTCGAAGTCCCGGTGCCTGGCGACGAAGTCGTCGGGCGGGTCGTCCACCATCTCGCGCATCGCCTCGAAGTCGCCCCGCGACCATGCCCTGAGGTAGCCGTCGGCGACCTCCTGGGCTGAGCCGTCCGGCTCGGTCCGCAGCTCCATCGTCGGCGGGGAGGCCGGGGTGGCGGTCGCCGGGTCCGCGGTCGGGGCCGGGGACCCCACCGGGGACTGGGCAGCCGTGGAATTCTGCCTGCCTGACACGATGAGACCGACCACGCCGGAGACGAAAATGGTGGCCACGACCGTGATCAGGGCGAGCAGGGCCCGGTTCCGCATACGGTTCTCATATCACGCGAGAGACATCCCAGGAGCTTGAATGTCAAGCTGCAAGCTTTTCGACACGATGCGACCAAGCG
>NZ_JBHMQT010000029.1:0-38526 GCF_042435035.1 Sphaerimonospora cavernae | reverse complement strand
CCACCCCCGGGGCCGCTGAGACGCTCAGCTACAACGGCACCGCGGGCTACTACCGCTACCGGATCCACGCCTACAGGGGCTCCGGCGCCTACACCCTCGGATACAACGCGCCCTGATCCCCTCCCACGTGGGAGCACCGCCATCGGAAGCACCGCCATCGGGGGCGACGGGCCCGGCCGGCCTTCAACCGGCCGGGCCCGGTGCTGCTCCTCCCCACCCGAGCGTCGACCTTTCTCCCAACTTCTCCCGTTTTCTCCCGGCGAATCCATTGACTGGGGCGCCATATGACCGCAAGGTAGCGAGTAAGTGATCAAAGACATCGGAGGACAGGTCCGGTCGGCATACCGTCATGTGATGCGTCCGGCGGTACGGAAAGCTATGGGGTGCGCTCAACAAAATTCATATACGATTTATCGAAAGGATCAATGCGAGGGGGCGTGTGCATGGACGGAACCAGACGGGTGCCGACCGGAATAGATCCCAGCGTCCCCAGCGTCGCGCGAATGTACGACTACTACCTGGGCGGCAAGGACAACTTCGCCGCCGACCGGGAGGCCGCCGAGAAGATCATCGCACTCGGCCGGGAGATCGGCGGTGACGCCCGGGAGATCGCCAAGGAGAACCGCTGTTTCCTCCGCCGTACCGTACGGCTGCTGGCGCGGTCGGGCATCAGTCAGTTCATCGACATCGGCGCCGGCCTGCCCACGCAGGAGAACGTCCATGAGGTCGCCGAGCGACACATAGACGACCCGCGGGTCGTCTATGTCGACAACGACCCCATCGTCCTCACCCACGCCCGGGCGCTCCTGGCCGACAACCGCACCACGATCGCGGTCTCCGGCGACCTGCGCGAGCCGAAGGCGATCTTCGATGACCCGGCGGTACGGGCGCACATCGATTTCACCCGCCCGTTCGCCGTGCTGCTGGTCGCGGTGCTCCACTTCATCACGGATGACGAGGAGGCCGCCCGGATCGTCGACCAGGTCCGCGAGCACCTCGCCCCGGGCTGTCACCTCGTGCTCACCCACGCCTATCAGAGCGGCCGTCACGAGTCCGCCGTCGACTCGGGCAAGCAGGTCTACTCCGGGACGTCATCCGGCGGCGTCACCACTCGTGAGGTGTCGCACCTGGAGTCGTACTTCGCGGGGCTGGACCTCCTGGAACCCGGCATCGTGCCCGTGCAGGCCTGGCGCCCGGAGGTGCCCTGGGAGGTCTCGGCCGACCTCACGGGGATCGGGATCCTGGGCGCCGTCGGCCGCGTGACCTGACGTTTCGAAAGTCCCCGCCGAGGCGGACGACGACCGTGTCACCTTCACCGCACACCCCGGCCGCACCTACCGGCTGAGCTCGACGTGAAATATCGCCCGCATCGCGGGCGACGGGTGGAACCTGACGCGCTGGCCGGGGCGGGCCTGCGCCGCCCGGTCCACGTCCCGGTCGCGCACCACCGCGATCACCGGATAGCCGCCGGTGACCGGATGGTCGGCGAGGAAGAGCGTGGGTCTGCCGGAGGGCGGCACCTGCAGCGCCCCGGGGACCATGCCCTCGCTGGACAGCTCGCCGTCGCGCGCCCGTTCCAGGCGCGGCCCGCTCAGCCGGATGCCCACCCGGTCACTGTCCGCGGTCACCGCGTACGGCTCGGCGCACAGCACCCGCAACGCGCCGGGGCGGAACCAGCCGGCCCGCGGGCCGGGCAGCACCTCCAGAACGAGCTCGCCGAGCCGGCCGGGCGCGGACCAGGGCAGCGGGGCGAGATCGACGAGCGGGTGCGTGCGCGGCGGCGGGCCGACCGGCAGCAGCGCACCCGGCGACGGCCGCTCGGGGCCCAGCCCGGCGAGTGTGTCCGTCGACCGCGATCCCAGAACTTCGGGGACGTCCAGCCCGCCCCGCACCGCGACGTAGGTGCGCAGCCCCTGGCTGGGCACGCCGAGCCACAGCGTCGCTCCGTCGGGCAGGCGCTCCACCGACTGGTGGCCGATGATCCGGTTGCGCCCCGACGCGTCGGTGACCGCCGCGGGACAGGGGGCGCCGGTGAGCGCGATGACCAGGTGGCCGTGGGCGCGTACCCGCAGCCCGCCCAGCGTGACCTCCAGCGCGGCAGCCCCCTCGGGATTGGCGAGCAGGCGGTTGGCCAGCCGCAGCGCCCCCCGATCGGCCGCGCCCGACCTGCCCACCCCGAGGTGGGCCCGGCCCGGGCGGCCCAGGTCCTGCACCGTGGTCAGCGGCCCGGTGGCCAGCACCTCCAGCTCAGCCACGCCGCGCCCCCTCGCTCATCACCGTGCCCTCTCGCCCTTCACCGCGTCACCACCGCGAACCGCACGCGGACGCCGGGGCGCAGCAGCGCGGGCGGGTCGGCGTGGGTGTCCCACACCACCGTCTCGGTACGTCCGATGAGCTGCCATCCACCGGGCGACTCCCGCGGGTAGACCCCGCTGAACTCATCTGCCAGCGCCACCGATCCCGCCGGGACGCGCACCCGCGACTCGGCCCGGCGCGGCACGGTCAGCCGGGGGTCTCCGCCGACGAGGTATCCGAAGCCGGGGGCGAATCCGCAGAAGGCCACCGTCCACGACGCCGCGGTGTGCGCGGCCACGACCTCGCTCTCGGTGAGCCCGGTGTGCGCCGCGACGGCGGCGAGATCCGCGCCGTCGTAGACGACGGGGATCGTCACCTCGGGGGCGTCGGCAGGCCGCACGCCGCCCGGCCGTACGGCCCAGGCGGACCGTACGGCCGATGCCACGGTGTCGTGGCTCGCCGGCGGCTCGAACCGGACCAGCACCGTGCGCGCGGCGGGAACGATGTCGGTCACCCCGCGCGGCGGATCGCCGGTGAGTGCGTCGTAGAGTGCGATCACCTCGGCCAGGCCGCCGAGCTCCACCAGGAGGGCGCCCTCGCCGTACCGCAACAGGTCGGGCGTCATGCCGCCTCCCGAGCGAACGAGGACAGCTCGATCCCGCCGGCCTTGAGCGACTCGCTGACTCTGCGGGCCATCGCCACCGCGCCCGGGCTGTCGCCGTGCACGCAGATCGACTCAGCCCGGACGATCAGCGGCGTGCCGTCGACGGCCTCGATCGGCTCCCCCCTGGCCATGCGCAGGCAGCGCTCGGCCACCTCCTCGGGGTCGTGCAGCACCGCGCCGGGTGTGCCGCGCGGCACCAGCGTGCCCCGCGGGGTGTACGCCCGGTCGGCGAAGCCTTCCGTCACCGTGGCCAGGCCCGCGCTCTCCGCCCGGCGCAGCCAGGCCGAGCCGGGCAGCCCGAGCACCGGCAGCGCGCGATCATAGGCGCGTACGGCGGCCACCACGGCGGCGGCCTGCTCCTCGTGATGGACGATCGCGTTGTAGAGCGCGCCGTGCGGCTTGACGTACCGCACCCTGGTGCCGGCCAGCCGGGCGAACGCGTCCAGAGAGCCGAGTTGGTAGACGATGTCGTCGCTGAGCTCCTCGGGCGGCACGTCGATGAAACGCCGCCCGAACCCGCCGAGATCGCGGTAGCCGACCTGGGCGCCGATCGCGACGCCGCGGGCGGCCGCCAGTTCGCACACGGTCCGCATGATCGTCGGATCTCCGGCGTGGAAGCCGCAGGCGACGTTGGCGCTCGTCACGATCGACAGCAGCGCCTCGTCGTCGCCGAGCCGCCACCGGCCGAAACCCTCGCCCAGGTCCGAGTTGAGGTCGATGGTCACCGAGTGGTCCGCCATTGTCCGCTCCAGATCGTGTGGCCGCAGCGTATGGCCGCGACATGTGGCCTCAACGTATGGCCGCGACGTATGGCCTCAAGGAGAAGATACGGCCGGCGGCCGGTGTCAGGATGCGCGGGTGACGGTGCCCGTGTAGCGGGCCGTGTCCTCCCCCTCCCGGCTCACCTCGAACCCGGCCTGTCGCTCATCACGTGGGCGGATCGTGACGGTTCCGGGATGGCAGGCGTCGCCGCTCACCTGGTCCAGGCGCAGCGTGATCTCGTCGCCGGCTTCGCTGAGGCGCGTGAGACGTCCCTCGCAGTGCAGATCGGCACCCCACCTCATGCGCGACGGTTCCGACAGGTAGAGCTCCACGGGAAAGACCCGGTTCGCCGTCGGATGCCGGGCGACGCCGGTCCACATGCCCTCGTAGGAGGACCCGGAGCCGCTTCGCGCGAAGACCAGCCCCGCGGTCACGAGCGCGCACGCGGTCAGCACCGACACCGCTACCGACAGCGTACGGATCCGCCGGGCGCCGCGCCCCCTTGCGATCGTCTCCGCAACCGCCCTCTCCGCAACCGCCGTCTCCGGCTCGGCCTCTGCCTGTACCGCCGTCGCCGCCCGGGCCGCCCGGGCCGCCCGGGCCGCGGGGGCAGCGGGGGCAGCGGGGGCAGCGACGCCCGTCGGCGTGTCGAGCAGCCTGCTCAGGACGTCCTCCGCCGTCGGGCGGTCCGCCGGATCAGCGGCCAGGCACGCCGTCACGATCTCCCGGAGCGGGCTGGTGAGCTGCCCGAGGTCCGGTGTGCCGTACAGGATCCTGGCCAGGACGGCGGCGTAGGTGTCGGCGGCGAAGGCGTGCCGGCCGTTGGCGGCGTAGGAGATGGTGAGCGCCCAACTGAACATGTCCGCCGCCGGTCCGGCGGGCTCTCCGCGCAACTGCTCGGGGGCGAGGTAGGCGGGCGTGCCGACCATGCCGCCGGTCGTCGCCGTGGCGTCGGTGAGCCGGGAGATGCCGAAGTCGATGACCCTCGGCCCGTCCGCGGCGAGAAGGACGTTGCCCGGCTTGAAGTCGCGGTGCACCACGCCCGCCCGGTGGATCGCGGCGAGCGCGGTGGCGGCGCCGACGGCGATGCGTTCCAGTGCGCCCTGCGTGCGCGGGCCGTTCGCGGTGATGTCGTCGCGCAGCGACCCGCCGTCCACATACTCGCTCACGATGTACGGATGATCGGCCTCCAGGTCGGCGTCGAGGACCCGGGCGGTGCAGAACGGCGCGACCCTCCGTACGGCCTCGACCTCGTGGGCGAACCGACGGCGGGCGGATCCGCCGGCGGCCAGGCCGCCGTGGAGCAGCTTCACCGCCACCGGGGTCCCGTCCGGGCGGTGGGCCAGGAAGACGGTCCCCTGACCGCCCGCGCCGAGCCGTCCGCTGAGGACGTAGTCACCCAGCCGGCGTGGATCCTCCGGCTGGAGAGGAGAGACCTGAGGCACCCGGCAATACCTACCACAACGCCCCACCCCCACCCCCAACCCCCGCCGTGATCTTGCAGTGGCTCGCAGGCATGCCTGCGAGCATTCGCAAGATCACGGCGGGGGTTGGGGGGGTGGCCCTCTACTGCAGGGCTCGGCCTGCCGTGACGGTTTCGGCGAGCCGGACGACTCCCATCGCAGAGGCCTCCGCCTCCGCTTCCGGTTCGACGGGTACGGCGAGCCGGAGCGCGAGGTTGCGCCGCCACCAGGCCGAGGCGGCCATCGCACCGCCGCCGAGCACGATGGCGGCGGGCGGCTCGGGCATGGCGTCCGTCAGCGTCCGCACCCCGTCGGCGATCTGCCCGCTCACGCCGTCGAGCAGCGCGGCGAGGATCTCGACCGGGCCGGTGCCGAGGGTCAGCCCGGAGATCGAACCGGTGGAGGCGGGCCGCGGCGGCCTGGCTCCCGCCAGATCCGGTACGGCCGCCAGGCCGTCCGGCGGGTGGTCTCCCAGTGCGACGAGCGCCGCCTCGACGTCGGCCGGCAGCAGCAGGGTCCGCTTCGCCCAGGCGAAGACGTTGCCCCCGGCGGAGTAGGCGATGCCGGTCACCGCCAGGTCGTGGTCGACCAGATAGCGCCAGCACCCGTCCGGCAGCGTGAAGGCGCCGGTGAGGGGGTGGGCGATCCGGACCGCGGCGGAGGTCCCGACGGTGACCGAGATCCGGTCCGGTCCCGTGCCGCCTCCGCCGATGGTGGCCGCGGCTCCGTCGCCGACGGCGGGCAGCCACGGCACCTCGCGCAGTGCGGGCCACCGCCGGGCCCAGCGCGGCTCGAGCGTGCCGGTCCAGCCCCTCGACGCGAGTGGGGGCAGCCGGTCCTCGGTCACGCCGGCGAGCGCGAGCGCCTCGCCGTCCCAGCGCCCGGCCGCGATGTCGAGCATCCCGGTGCCCGAGGCCATCGAGACCGACGCCGCCGGATCTCCCAGCAGGCGGCGTGAGACGTACTCTGCGAGCCCGGCGAACGACCACGCCGGCTCCCGGTCGCCGAGCCGCTCTCTCAGCCAGGGGATGCGCACGGTCCAGTAGAGCGGGTGAGGCCAGGTGCCCGTACGGCGGTGGAACTCTCCCGAGGCCGGCCGGCCACAGGGCTCCTTGGCCCTGGTGTCCGCCCAGGTCAGCAGGGGGGTGGCCGGCCGACCCGCGGCGTCGAGCGCGAGCAGGGAGTGCCACTGGCACGAGGTGGCCACCGCCTCGACCCCGTCGAGGTGGTCATGTACCTCGTCCAGGCACGCCGCCAGCCCGTCGAGGTACTCGTCGGGATCGAGGACGGCCCTGCCGCCGTCGTCCACGCGGAGCCGTACCGGCCTGCGGGCGAGCGCGACGCGGCGCCGGCCCTCCTTCGCGGGCTCCTTCGAGTCTTCCTGGACGACGGCCCGCACCGACGAGGTGCCGAGATCGAGCGCGAGGACCTTCACGCCGCCCCGCTTCCCCCGGGATGGCGGTTCATCCCTGGTTCCCGCGGTTCATTCCTGGTTTCCGATGAATTCGCGCAGCCATCGGAAGCTGGCCTTGGGCGTACGGACCTGGGTGTCGTAGTCGATGTGCACCAGCCCGAACCTGGCGGCGTACCCCCGCGCCCACTCGAAGTTGTCGATCAGGGACCAGCAGAAATACCCGCGGACGTCCACGCCGTCCGCCATGGCCTCCCGGACCGCGGCCAGATGGTCGCGCGCGGACCCTCCCGACGACCCTGATCGTCCGGGGCTCCTCGTAGACTTGCCCCGGTGAAGGGGCCATGGTGAGCGAGCGACCATATGTGCTGCTGAGCTGCGCGGCATCCATCGACGGCTACATCGACGACATGAGCGGAAGCCGGCTCCTGCTGTCCAACGAGGCCGACTTCGATCGCGTGGACGACGTGCGGGCCGGCTGCGACGCGATCCTGGTCGGTGCGAACACGATACGCAGGGACGACCCCCGGCTCCTCGTGCGCTCGGCCACCCGCCGCGCCGCCAGGGTGGCACGCGGGCTGTCCCCCACCCCGATCAAGGTCACGGTCACCGGACGGGGAGACCTCGATCCGGCGGCTCGGTTCTTCACGGCCGGCGACACCGAGAAGATCGTGTACGCCGCTTCGCCGGCCCTGGACAGGACACGCGAACTGCTGGGCGCCATCGCCGAGGTGGTCGACGCGGGCGACCCCCTAGATCTCCTCCACATCCTCGACGATCTGTCCGGCAGGGGCGTCGGCAGGCTCATGGTCGAGGGCGGCGGCGCCACTCACACCCGGTTCCTCACCGCCGGGCTCGCCGACGAACTCCACCTGGTCATCGCGCCGTTCTTCGTCGGAGACCGCCGCGCGCCGCGCTTCGTGGGCGACGGCGTCTTCCCGTGGGGCCCGGCGGCGGATACCGTTCACCGGGCCCGGCTCGCGGGCGTCACCAAGATCGATGATGTCGTGCTGCTGCGGTACGCACTGTCCGAGAGGTGCCCGTCATGAGTCCCGACATGAGTCCCGACATGACGATCCAGGCCGAGGCGGACCGGCGGTGGCTGCGTGAGGCCATCAAGCTGTCGCGCCGCTGCCCGCCCTCCGGCACGGCGTACTCGGTGGGTGCGATCATCGTCGCAGGCGACGGCACGCGGCTCGCCGACGGCTACTCACGCGACGTCGATCCCCATGTCCACGCCGAGGAGTCGGCCCTCGCCGCCCTCGCGAGATCCGGACCCTCCCACATGGACCTGCCCGGCGCGACGATCTACAGCTCGCTGGAGCCGTGCAGCAGCCGCAGGTCCCGGCCGCGCACCTGTACGCATCTGATCCTCGCGGCCGGCATCGGCCGGGTGGTGTTCGCCCTGCGCGAGCCGCCGCTGCTCGCCGACTGCCACGGCGCCGAACTGCTCAGGCAGGGTGGCGTCGAAGTCGTCGAGATCGGCGACATGGCGCGGCTCGTCCGGGAGGTCAACGCCCACCTGTTCACAACGCAGGACGGATAGCCGTACCGGCCGTTCCGCAGTGACGGCCAATGGTTGGTCAGCCGGTCGAGTCCCGGCCGGCGTCGAACGCGGTCTCATAGTGCCGGCGGGCCTGCTCGATCACCGCCTCATCAAGCCAGGCGACCGGCCGGACGCCGGCGACGAGCGGCTCGTGGTCCGGGCCACGGCCGACGACGCGGCCGGTCAGGATCCAGGCGCGGCGGTCGCTCCCCTTCTCTACCAGGTGGGTGTACTTGCACACCTGCCGGGCCACCCAGTCCCGCAGGGGCCGGGTCCACCACGTTTCGGCGTCGAGCACGGTCACCGACAGCCCCGGAAGCCGCAGGCCGCTCTCATAGTCGATGCTCGGACGGCCCTCGTCCTCGTCCGGTCCCTTCGAGTAGCGCAGGTAGAGCCCCGACCGGTCCGCGACGACACGGGCGAGCCCGTCAAGGCTCTCCACTATGGGCAGCCCATGGGAGGGCGGGCACGTTTCTCCTCGGGGCTCCCCGATCGCGGACTCGCCGTACATCTCCGTGTCGTTCTCCCTCGTCGTCGTTCTCCCTCGTCGTTCTCCGTCTCCGGGCGGCTCTGGGCAGCTCCAGGCGACTCTGGTCAGGTCGGCTCAGGTCAGGTCAGGACGGGTAGGGAGGGCGCTGATCGGGCGGCACACCGCCGCCCTCTCCTCCGCCCTTGTCTCCCTTGTCGGTGCCGTGCGGGTGGCCGGAGGCGTCGCCCCCGCTCACCGATTCAGGAGTCAGGTCGATGTCCTCGTCGGTGCTGCCTCCCCGGCCGGACCGCCGGATCTCGGGCTGCTGCGGCTGGCTCATGTTCTTCCTTTCGGCTGATCTTCCCTTCGACGCGCTTCGCAGGCCCCCTCCCCGCCGCTCATCTGGGCAAACCACGAAATCACAAGGTCGCCCGCGCCGTGACCGGCGCGCATCGCCTCGGGGGATGTGGGTAGGGGGGCCCGCAGCGGATGGGCGGTTGCGGCGACGGGAGGGCGGTGGTG
Organism: Sphaerimonospora cavernae; assembly: GCF_042435035.1. Lineage (NCBI taxonomy): Bacteria > Bacillati > Actinomycetota > Actinomycetes > Streptosporangiales > Streptosporangiaceae > Sphaerimonospora > Sphaerimonospora cavernae. The sequence continues at coordinate 29,394 of NZ_JBHMQT010000029.1, read as the reverse complement.
CTCGATCCGGATGGCAGGCTGATCGGCCTCATCACGCCGAGCGACATCAGCCGGACGCTTCAGACCGTCGACCTGCGCGCCGCCGAGCCGTACCCCGCGCCGCGCGGCGCCGACCTCGCCCCACGCTGCCCGGAACAGCTCACAGGCCGACCCGGCTCAGGGCCGCCCGGCTCAGAGCTGTACGGCTCAGGACGCCCCGCCGGTCCCGGCCCCGGAGCCGGCCACCGAGACGCGGCCTGACTCCAAGCCGCCGTCCGGCCAGGAGGGTCAGGAGGTGCGGCGGGGATCGTCCGCCGCGAGCTCCTCGACGTCGTCAGGAGAGTCCGCACCCGGGACATGCCAGCCCGTCAGATCGGTCTCGTCGGGGGTCCATTCCGCGTCCGGGGACTGGGCGAGCGGATTCTGCCACTCCGCCTGGATCTCTTCGCCGCCCGCGGGTCGCGTGGGTTCAGGGTTACGCGACGGTTCAGGGTTGTGCGTCATCGTGCCTCCTGCTTCCCGTTCGGGTCTGTCTCGGCGCGCATACCCCGGCGGACCATCGCCATGCCGAGAACGCGTTTTCGGCTATATGCCTTGTTTGCCTGTTTTGCGGCAGTTCGTGTCGTGTTGAGTGAGGAACTGGGGGTAGGCGTCACCTGTCTCGGAAGGACGCGACGGGGAACCGGCCCCGGAGGAGCGGGGCCAGGCATGAGGGCCGGGGGTGACGATGTGACGACGGTGGACGACATGCCGATCGAGAAGCAGCGGCGCCGCTTCGAGCGGGACGCCCTGCCGTATCTCGACCAGATCTACGCCGGCGCCCTGAGGCTGACCCGCAACCCCGCCGATGCCGAAGATCTCGTCCAGGAGGTGTTCGCCAAGGCCTTCTCCAACTTCCACCAGTTCCGGGAGGGCACCAACCTCAGGGCCTGGCTGTACCGGATCCTGACGAACACCTACATCAACATCTACCGCAAGCAGCAGCGGCAGCCTCAGCGGACGGCGGGCGAGGAAATCGAGGACTGGCAGCTCGCCGAGGCCGCCTCCCACACGTCCGGCGGGCTCAGGTCGGCCGAGGCCGAGGCACTGGACGACCTGCCGGACTCCCGGGTGAAGCAGGCGCTGCACGAGGTGCCGGAGGACTTCCGGCTCGCCGTCTACCTCGCCGACGTGGAGGGCTTCAGCTACAAGGAGATCGCCGAGATCATGGGGGTCCCGATAGGGACCGTCATGTCCCGTCTGCACCGGGGTCGGCGGCAGCTGCGGCACAAGCTCGAGGACTACGCCATCGAGCTCGGCATGATCCCGGCTGACGGCCCGCCCCAGAGCTAGCTCAGAGCCGGCCCGTAGCCGGTCGAAGTCAGAGGAACCTCAGGCGTCCTCGCGATCGGGGTTCTCCAGCCGGAAGAAATTGCTCTGATTGCCGTCCTTCTTGTGCTCCTGATAGAGGAAGTTCAGGTTGCGTGCCTCGAACGTCTCGAACCACTCGTCCCAGGTGATCTCCTTCAGATCGTCCCCGCCGTACCCGGGGAAGTCGAACCGGAGGACACCGGCGCGGCCCTCGTGCTCGGTGCCCGGCACCGTAGCGGGCCGGCCGCCACGCTCCTCGGCCCATCGCTTGATCACCTCGTGGTTCGTGGTGATCAGACTGCGACCGGGTCGCTCCTCGCGCTCGTCCACCGAGGTGATCTCCTGCTCGTACTTGTGCTCGCCCCCGACCGGCCTGCTCTGCTGCTCAGGCATGCGAAACTCCTTCCCGCGCACTACGCGAGTGCCCTACCCTCCGCTCCCGCGGGCATGCGACAGCAGGAAGACCCGGCCGCGGAGTCCTCCCTCGAGTCTGTCCGCGATACTCCTATCTCGTACGTAAAGTCCCAACCATCCCCTTAGTTCCGATATATCGGGCTATGTCCGGTTACGAATCTCGTGACCCTCAGGTAATGGCATCTCATTAACGTGGCCGGCATGTACCAACCAGCGATCGGCCGGACCCTGACCGTGGGCGTCACCATTGCGGCGCTCGGTCTGCTCTCTCCCGGCATCTCCGCCTCCGCCGCCGCCGCATCCCCCAGCCACTCGGTGAAGATCACCGTGATGGCCAGCTCCGACATCCACGGAAACGCCCTGAACTGGGACTACTAAAAGAACGCCGAGTTCGACGACAGCGCCCACAACGATGTGGGCCTGGCCAAGATCTCCACAATGGTCAACCGGATCCGGGCCGATCGCGGCGCCGACCACACCCTGCTGTTCGACTCCGGCGACACGATCCAGGGCACCCCGCTCGACTACTACTACGCCAAGGTAGAGCCGATCACCGATACCGGGCGGATCCACCCCATGGCCAAGGCCATGAACGCCATCGGGTACGACGCGGTGACCCTGGGCAACCACGAGTTCAACTACGGGCTGCCGATGCTGGCCACGTGGATCAAACAGATGAAGGCCCCGGTGCTGGGCGCGAACGCGGTGTCGGTCAAGACCGGCCTGCCGGCGTACCAGCTGTTCATCATCAAGACGATGCACGTCAGGGGCGAGAAGCCGATCAGAGTCGGCGTGCTCGGCCTCACCAACCCGGGCGTCGCGATCTGGGACAAGGCCAACGTCGAAGGCAGGCTCCAGTTCCTGGACCTGGTCGCCACGGCCAAGAAGTGGGTGCCCCGGATCCGCAAGCTCGGCGCGGACGTGGTCCTGGTCACCGCGCACGCCGGCGACAGCGGCCTGTCATCGTACGGTGAGGACCTGCCGGTGGAGAACGCCGCCGCCATGGTCGCGGAGGAGGTCCCCGGGATCGACGCGGTCCTGTTCGGCCACGCCCACAACGACGTGCCGCAGCGGTTCGTCACCAACAAGGCCACCGGCAAGCAGGTGCTGCTGACCGAGCCCAGCAAGTGGGGCCAGCGGCTCAGCGTCGTCGACTTCACCCTCGCCAAGCAGCGGGGCAAGTGGACCGTCACCGGCAAGACCTCCGCCACGCTGAACACCAACACCGTCGCCGAGGACCCGAAGATCGTCGCGCTGATGAAGGAGCAGCACGACAAGACCGTCGGCTACGTCAACCAGGTGATCGCCCAGTCCAAGGAGTCGCTGTCCGCGGCCGAGTCTCCGTACAAGGACACCCCGATCCTCGACTACATCCAGAAGGTGCAGACCGACCTGGTCGGCAAGGCGATCGCCGGTACGGCTGACGCCTCGCTGCCGGTGCTGTCGATCGCCGCGCCGTTCAGCCGCACCGCCGTCTTCCCGGCCGGGCCGGTGAGCGTACGCGACATGGCCGGGCTGTACGTCTACGACAACACGTTGCTCGGCATCAAGCTGACCGGTTCTCAGATCAAAGACTTCCTGGAGTACTCCGCGAAGTACTTCAACCAGGTCGCCCCGGGTGCGCCGATCGACCTCGCAACGCTCACCAACGCCGGCAACACCCCGGACTACAACTACGACCAACTGTCGGGCGTGCACTATGACATCGACATCGCGAAGCCGGTCGGACAGCGCATCGTCAACCTCACCTACCAGGGCAATCCGATCCCGGCTGACCAGCAGTTCGTAGTGGCGATCAACAACTACCGGCAGTCGGGCGGCGGCGGCTTCCCGCACGTGACCACCGCTCCGGTCGTCTACAACGCCCAGGTGGAGATCCGCCAGGCGCTGATCGACTACGCCACCGCGACCGGTTCCATCGACCCGGCCGACTTCGCCGAGTCCAACTGGAAACTCGTCCGCGACAACGTCCCGGTTTTCTAGTGACGAGCGAGCGAGTGTGGTCCGGGTAATCAAGGCCGAGCGCAGGGTGTAGATCCGGCACGGCAACGGAGCGGCCCCGCTCCCCTTTCACGGGAGGGCGGGGCCGGTTCGTCATTTCCAGAGGTCAAAGCGGCAGGTCCCAGCGGAGTTCGGGCGCGCCCGGCATGAACACGGTCTGCTCGGTGTTGGTGATGCGCAGCCGGAACGCCTAGTGACTTGGTGATCTGCTTGTTCGTGCCATGCTTGCCAGCCTCGATGGGCGTGCCACCGGGGCCGACGTAGGCCCCTGCTGGGTGTCAGGGTGCAGCCGCACGGGGATGTGGACGACGGGCCCGGAAGGGGTGAGCGGGGTCATGCGGGTCAGGCCCAGGGTGTGGTGCTCATTGGCGTCCTCCCTGGTGAGATGGGTGTGTAGTGGTACGGCCTTGGGACGCTCCGCGCCCGGTAACGACCCAAAGCCGAGCTCAGGGATGCGTGGCCGGCGATCACGGTCAGCCCTGCCCGGTGCGGATCTGATGGAAGCGGCTGGCGATCCTCTTGGCGATGGCGTCCGGCCCATCACGGACGCTGGCCGAGTCCATCGCCGGATATCCCGGGCGGCGGGGGTTCTCGCGACCGGTCTGCCATTGCACGAACGTCGGGTAGAACCACGGGACAAGCTTCGTGGAGATGAGCAGCAGGGCAACGCCCTCGTTGGCGTGCCGCTCGGCGATGATGCCGTGTCGGGCGGCGAGGACGGCCTGCACGCGTTCGGCGAACGCTTCCTGCGGGAGCATCCTCGCCACGCGTAGATCGATGTTCCCCTGAGTGCGGGGAGGGCCGCCCCGCCTAGACGTGACGGGGCGATCAGCACTTACCGGTGTCATGACGCTCACGTTATGACCGGTAGCCGTAAGTAACTTTCACAAAGTTGTGAAACCTGGGGTCAGGTGGTGATCCCCATGCGGCGGGCCAGACCACGCAGAGGCGACGGCAGACGCCGCTGGAGGTCGAGCAGCCGGGCGACGGTCTCCCGTGACATGGGGTGGTAACGGGTCATCTGCGGGGCGATCCGCTCGGCGGTCAGGACACACCCCAGCGCCTTGTCCCACCGGCCCTGCCACAGCCACGCACGGGACAAGTCGATGTAGTGGTGGGACGTCCGCTCGGGCGTCATCGACGGAGGCAGAACCAGGTCGGCGTTCCGGCGGATCGCCTCATCTGCGTCGCCCAACTCGACCGCAACGGCGACCGAATGGATCGCCGTGTTGCTCGGCCCGAACGACAGGCCGTAATCGGGGGTGTCACCTGTCCGTACCGCGATTTCCTGGGCGGCGCCGATGTGGTCCCACGCCGTAGTGGGCCGGTTGTCCCGAGCGGCGAGAATCGCCTGCCGCAGGTGCAGAGACCCGTACACGCTGAGAAGCGCCCGGTCGTCCGACAGCGGTTCCAGCCGGCGGAGGGCGCGGTGGAGCAGGTGCATGCCGCCGGCGTACGCGCCGGACACCATGAACGCCATGGTGCGCTTGTACTCTGCGACAGCAGGCAATAGGGGGTCATCGGATTGCCAGGCCGCCCAGATCGCGCGCTCCACGGCGATGGACATCAGGTCCGTGTAGCCGAGTTTGCAGGCGAGGGAGTACGCACCGGTGTACGCCGTGGACAGCAACCCGAAAACATGTCCCCGGTCTGGGGCGGTCGCGGTGTGGGCGTGCGCGGACAGTTCGGTGATCAGCGCGGGTAGCGCGCCGCCGAGTTCGGTGTAGCGGGTGGTCTCACGGAGCCGGTTCGTGTGGTCGACGACCGCCGCCAGTTCGGGCAGGGGCCGGGGCGCCACGTCCGGGTCCGGAGGGATGTCCCAGTGGGCGAGCGCCTGGCGGATCTGCGGGATCGCCTCGTGGATGCGGTCGGTGGCAGCGGTGGCACCCCGGTAGGGCTGACCGGTCAGCTCGGTCACATCGACGTGGAGAACGCGGGCCACAGCACTTATCAGAGACGGGGTGGCCGGCTTGTGCCCGCCCTCGACCTGCGCGATCAGGCTCTTGGAACATGGCACACGCTCGGCGAGTTCTCGCTGCGTCAGGTCGCGCAGTTTCCGGGCGTGAGCGATCCTGCGGCCGATCATGTCATGAGCGAACGCGTCGTCCATACCGGCCCCGCACCTCCTGGAGTCCTCGACAACCTCAGGCTACGTGCAGGTCTTTGCCATGTCATGGGAAGCTCTCTACTGATCCGTTGCGTGGTCGTAATGGCCAGCAGCGGGTAGGCGATCACGCTGATCAGTCTCCGCTGGTGCCGGGAGGACCAGGTGGTCAGCTGTCCCGCGCAGCGGCCTTCACTCGTTATGGGCTTTGATGCGGACGTACCGGATATTTCACAATTCAACGGAAGCCGATGCGGATCTTGCCGGTCACGTATAACCTCTGCCACGTCGATGTTTCCTAGATCAAACGAGGAACCGGCGTGGCGAGGACATGGGCACAGTTGCCGACGGGCCGTGTCGTACGGCTGGGCGGCGTGAGCACTGAGACCATCACCCTCGCACTCGAACCCTTACCCGACGATGCGCCTGCGATCGTCACCTATGCTCCGCCCCCAACCACGTCGGTAAGCAATCTGGTGACCACCCTGCTGGCCGAGTTCGAAACGGCGGCCGTCGAACTGTTCCCGTCCTGGCTCCCGGGCGCGGAAGGCATCACCGGCCCCGGCGGCGCGAGCATCCCCGCCGTACGCGCACTCGCGCTGCGTACGGCATCCGCCAGCCGACACTTCGGGCCCTTCCTGGCGGACCTGGCCGAGCAGGCCCTAGGGAGCACGGCACGCACGGACGGGAAGTTCCCGCACGAGATCCGCGCCCTCGGGCTCGCCCGCGTGCTCGCTTCCAGCTTTCACCGCGATCAAGCAGCGATCCTCATGCGCGTCCCCCAGGGGCTCTCCCCCGTCGGCGAGGACATCCTGGTCGCCTCGTCCGAATGGCTGGCCGATCGTGGCGGTTTCGGGGTCTGGCTCACCGGCGCGCCCCTCACCTCCGTCGACCGGGTCGAAACGGCCGTCCTCGACCTGCCCGATTCGGAGAACACACCCGCCACGGGAGATCTGGCCTATCCGAAAGACCCATCTGCCGTTCTACGCTTCCCGGCCGTCGCCGGGATGCCGCACCCGGCGAGCCGGGCCGAAAAGGCATTGGAGGCGGCACTCAATTCACGTCCCTGGGCCGCCGGCCGGGCCTGGAACCAGACCCACCTGTCATCCCCGCTCGCTCCGACCGTACGGATCGACCTGCTCTGGCGCACCGAGCGCTGCGCTGTCGAGATCGACGGTCCGGAACATCGCGGCGAGGACGCTTACGAAGCGGATCACCGCCGCGATGTACGTCTCCAACTGGACGGCTATGCCGTCCTCCGCTTCACCAACAAACAGATCATGAACGAGATAGACCTCGTTCTTCACCAACTTGAGCGGTTCCTGAAATCCCGCCGCTCTGGAACGTTCAAAGGAACACATCATGGCTGAGAAGAAGCTGACCTCGTCCCAGATGGCTGCCCTGCTGGTACTGATGGCCGAGGCGAGAGAAATCTCCAACCCCGAGCTTGGGCAGCTCTACAGCTTCACCCTGACCGGTAAAGATCGAAACAAACTGAACGACCTCAAGCTGGTCGATAGCCGAAAGGGGCGCCAGGGTGCCTTTTTCCACGTCCTGAGCGAGGACGGATGGGCGTACGCGAGGGAGGTGTTCTCCAAGGGAATGGAAGCGTCCGAACGCCCTGCCGGGAAAGTACTGGAGGCGACGCTTCGTGCGATCGTAGCCAACCTGCGACGCTACATGGACCGCACTGACCAGAACGTCAATGACGTCTTCGCTCGTGAAGAGGACCTTGCCCCGGCGTCCCCCACGACCGCTGCCCCGGAGGCGGCGGCCTCGGAGACACCCGCTCCCGAGAGCGCTGCTCCCGTACCCAACGGTACCGCCGAGCCGTCGGGCACGGGCACTCCCGCCGTATTGGCCGACGATATCGAGACCAGGATCCGGAAGGCGTACGCACAGCTCGCCGAGAAGCCGAACGCGTGGGTCAGTCTGACCCAGCTGCGCCCCGTCTTGGGCGACACTCCCAGAGAAGACGTCGACTCCACCCTCCGCCGAATGATCAGCATGCCCGATGTCCGGATAGCCCCGTTCGAGAACCGGAAGGCCCTGTCGCAGGAGGATCACGATGCGGCAGTGATCATCGGTGGCCAGGCCAAGCATCTCGTCCTGATAGGAGCATGATGGCGAGCGAGGAACTGGAGGCTCTCGCGGCGCTGAGATTTAACTACGCCCAGGCTCCTCCCGATGTATGGCGGCCGTCGCCGTTCCACGTCGACACCCTGCACCGGCCCACCGTGCAGGTCATCCTCAGCGGCCTGATCGAGGCGGAGGAGAGCACCGACACAAGCCCCATCGGTGTCGTCGTACAGGGGTCGGGGGGCACTGGTAAGACCCACCTGCTCGGCTGGCTCCGCGAACAGGTACACAAGGAGGATGGCTATTTCTTCCTGGTCAGCCTGCTCCATGCAAAGGACTTCTGGGAGAGCCTGCTGCTGTCCATGCTCGATGGCCTCGCCCGGCCCATGTCGGGGTCGGGAAGCCAACTCAAGGAGCTCCTTTGGCGCCTGTGCGTGCTAACCGATGTGCCGGAGCCGGTACGCTGCTCGGTGATCGGTGACGCGCCGCTGTCCCGAAAAGATTTGGACGCCTTCGTCACCGCCCTGAGGCGATACGACTTGCAGGTTGGTCGAGAAGCTCAGGACACTGCCAGAGCGCTCACCCTGCGCGCTTGCGCCGATCCCGGTGTACAGGACATCGGAGAGGCCTATCTCGCGCGTACGTTTGAGGCCGAACCGGGCGAGCGTGTGACTTGGGGCTTCCGAACTATCGAGAAAACATCACAGCAGATCGTCCAGGACCTGTCACGGCTGCTTGCATTGACCGGCCCGTCCGTCATCGCGGTGGACCAGATCGACGTCCTCCTCGCGCAATCCGCCATTTCCGCGAACGGTGCCTTGAACGAGACCTGGCAAGAGGCACTGATCATCGAGCAGGTGGCGGGCGGCCTGATGGCACTCCGTGAGGTGGCCCACCGCACGCTGACCTTGGTCTGCTGTCTACCAGCTTCCTGGATCCTGATTCAGGAGCGGGCCACGGAAACGGCTCCGGACCGCTTCAAAGTGACGACGCTCGGGACGATTCCCGATGCGGAGACCGGCCGGGTCCTGGTCGAGAAGCGGTTCGCCGCCCAGTACGGGAAGGTCGGGTTCGAGCCGCCGTACCCGACGTGGCCGGTCAAGCCGGAGGCGTTCGCCAACGCTTACGAGTACACCCCTCGCCAACTGCTCATCCGGATCGACAGCCATGTCCGATCCTGCCTCCTGAACGGGCAGGCCACGGAGCTTGTACGCCTCACCGGCTCCGGGTCGGTAATTCGTGATCCCGTAGACCCTAAGCCACCTATCGATTACTTCAAACTGGACCAGCGGTTTACGGAGTTGCGGAATCGGGCAGATGTGGTGTCGGCACTGGACCCGGTGACCGAGGACGCCGCGATGCCCGAACTGCTGTCTGCCGGTCTGACCGCGTGGATCGCCGAGCAGGGCGAGGACGGGCCGGTGTTCAGCCAGGATCCGCCACCAAGCTCCAGGCCTCCTCTGCACGCGCGGCTGCGCCGCATCCTGGACGAGGCGACGGAGGACGAGGCGCACTGGTGCTTCCGGGCGATCTCTGCGACGCATCACACCGCCGTGCTGACCCGCCTGAAGAACGCGTCGGTAGCGGCCGGACTGGATGCGGCGATCCCCAAGCGCAGGCTGTTCGTGCTCAGGAACCAAAGCTGGGCGAAGGGCCCGGTCACCCAGGAGACCCTCGCCGCGTTCGAGCAGGCCGGCGGCCGGGTGCTCCCGGTCGAGGTAGAGGACCTGAAGATCTTCGCCGCGCTCCGCGACCTTCAGGCGGAGAACCCACCGAATCTGCAGGCATGGCTGGCCACCAGGAAGCCGACGAGCGAGGTGAAGCTGTTCCGCGAAGCCTTGAGCGACGCGCCTGTCATCCCTCGTCAGTCAACGAACCCGCAGGTTGTCCCCGACCCTCCCAAACCGGTTGCCTCCGACCTAGCGGAGCTGGTTGTCGCCGACCTTCCTCAACCGGCCCTCTCCGACCTTCCGCAACGGACCGTCACTACCTCTCCCCAACAGGCCTTCCTCGACGTTTTGAAGCCGGTCGGCAGACTGGTCGATCTCGTGCCTGGGCAGGTGCCGTACGTCACGGTTGGGGCGAGGTTCGCCGATGGGGAGCCGGTGGCGGTCGAGTTGGAGGCGCTGCGCAGACATACGGCGATCTTCGCGGGGGCGGGGTCGGGAAAGACCGTGCTGATCCGCCGCCTGGTCGAGGAGTGCGCCCTGCGGGGGGTCTCCGCGATCGTGCTCGACCCCAACAACGACCTGGCCCGACTGGGCGACCGGTGGCCGGAACCGCCGTCGGCCTGGGGTGAGGGCGACGCGGCCAAGGCCGATGAGTACCTGGCGAAAACCGAAGTGGTGATCTGGACCCCCGGGCGAGTAGGCGGACGGCCGCTGAGCTTCCAGCCGCTGCCCGACTTCGCGAGCGTCCTCGACGACGCCGACGAGTTCAACGAGGCCGTGGAGTCCGCAGTCGAGTCCCTCGTCCCACGGGCCAAGGTAGACGGCAACGCCCGAAAGGCCCACCTCGGCCGGGCCGTGCTCCGCGAGGCCGTGAGCTTCTACGGTCGCCGAGGTAGGACGGGCCTCAGGGGCCTGATCGACCTCCTGTCCGAGTTGCCCGAAGATGTGAGCAGCATCGACGGCGCGGACCGACTCGCCGCCGAGCTTGCCCAGAACCTCACCGCCGCCATGGTGAACGACCCGCTGTTCGGCGGCGCCGGCACCCCGGTGGACCCCGGCGTGCTGCTCACCCCGGCCGACGGCAAGCGAGCTCGCGTGTCGGTGATCAGCTTCGTCGGGCTCCCGTCCGAAGCCCAGCGGCAGGGTTTCGTCAACCAACTCCAGATGGCGCTGTTCTCCTGGATCAAACGGCATCCGGCCGCCGACCTGGGCGGGCTGTTCGTGATGGACGAGGCGCAGACCTTCGCCCCGTCCGGGGCCACGACCCTGTGCACGCGCAGCACTCTCGCCCTCGCGGCGCAGGCCCGCAAGTACGGCCTGGGCCTGGTGTTCGCCACCCAGGCGCCGAAGGGGTTGCACAACCAGATCCCGGGGAACGCGACCACCCAGTTCTTCGGCCTGCTCAACGCCCCCTCCCAGATCACGGCGGCCCGAGAACTGGCGCGGGCCAAGGGGGGCGACGTGCCCGACGTTTCGAGACTGCGGTCGGGTGAGTTCTACGTCGCGGTGGAGGGGGCGGCCTTCCGGAAGGTGCGTACGCCGCTGTGCCTGAGCCACCACCCGAGCAGCCCGCTGACCACGGAGGAGGTGTTGGAGCGGGCGAACCGGGGCTGACCCGGCGTTACCGCAGCATGCCGAAGGCGGCGGCCGCGGCAGCCGCGATCATGGTGGACAGGACCACCATGACCAGAACGGTCCCGAGGGGATTGCGTCGCCGTTCGGGCCGCCCGACGGCCCGGACCGGCATGCGGTAGGCCGACACGCGCGGCGAGCGCTCCGGTGACGGCTTCGGCGACGGTGTCGGGGACGGCCGCGCGGCAGGCGTCTCGATCGGCCGGGATCGCTCGGGCGGAGCGGGAGCAGGCGCGTGCGGCCGGGGTCGCGGTGACGGCTCAGGCCGGGGTGTCGGCGGAGGAACCGGCCGCGGCGGTTCGCATGTCTTCGGAGGTGAGCCGACCCGAAGCCGCAGGCCGATCACGGGCGGAAGCTCGACGCAGACGACGACACCGCGCCCCACACCGAGTCCCGTGCCGAGTCCCGCACCGAGTCCCGTGCCGGGGTCGTCCCGGTCGCCCTTGTTGACGGCCGACGCGGCGTGACCGGCCGACGGCGCTACGGCGGCCGACGCGGGCACGGCGGTGACCATGCCTGTCGCCGCCGCCCAGGCGAGCGCTCCCGCCAGTCGCATCGTCAGCGTCATCGTCAGTGCCATGGTCAGCGGCCTCCTGCGGACTGGAGTTCCCGTAAGGCACCGGTGAACGCCTCCGGTCCGACCGCCAGGCCGCCGGTGAACGCGTGCGAGATGTGCCAGGTCAGATAGACCCCGACGGCCAGCAGCACGGTCATCGCGATCAGCGGCAGGAGCGCGGCCCCCTTGGGCCGAGCGCCGGCGAGGAACGGGAAGACGATGATCACAGCACCGGTCACGATCGTCAGGATGAGAACGGCCGGTGGCAAGGTGGCCGCCGCGTCGGCGGCACGCTGACGTCGGGCCCCGGACAGCTCCGTCAACCGGTCCAGCACCGCGCTCCTGGCTTCGCGCTCCTCATCAGCGGTGACGCGCAACGCCGCTACGCTCGCCCGCAGCGTCTCCAGGCGTACGGCGCTCTGCGGGCTGAGCCGTCCAGCCGCCATCAGCGGCCATTCCTTGTCGACGATGAAGCCGACGTAGTCGCGTACCTGCTGCTGGACCTGGCCGCTCGCGGGCGCGGGGAGTCCGGCGGCGGACCAGTACGTCTCCACGGCCGCCTGCGCCTCCGCGTAGGTGTTCTGGCGGGCGGAGTCGGCGACGGTCCACGGCACGACGATGGCGATGGCGAAGACCAGCAGAAACAGCGATGACAACATCGCCCCGGCGTGACCGGCCGAAGCCCCTCCCGGATCGGTGTCGTCCGCGCCATGACCGAACCTGCGGGACAGGAAGGCGGCCAGGGCCACCAGGCCGACCGCGGTGACGACGGCGAACGCGCAAACCAGCATTGACGATCCCCAGGTGTTCGGGCACGGAATTCGAGCTGTTACAGATCGTTACTTTAGAAGCACGATACGTGTCAGACAGGCGAACGGCCGCCCGAACGGCGAAGAAGGCATGACGCCATCGGCGCGGAGCGGTTTTGGGTCTTGTCGAGCATCCGGCCCGGGTCTACTCTCCGGATTAATTCTTAGGAAAGTTTCCTAACGAAAAGAGGATGCCGGATGCGCCGAGCAGTGACTTTACTCACCGCACTGTTGCTCCTCATCACGATGGCCGTTCCAGCTCACGCCGCCACCGGCCTCACGGCGGTGTTCAGCCTGAACGGGAACCAGGGCAAGTTCGTGGTGAGCAACTCGAGCAGCAGTGCGATCACGGGCTGGTCGATCCAGTTCGAACTGCCGTCGGGGGTGACGGCGAGCAACCCGCAGAATGCGACGATTTCGCAGAGCGGCACGAAGGTGAAGCTCACCCCCGCCTTCTACATCGACACTGTGCGGGCGGGCGGCAACACCGAGCCGTTCAGCCCGACCTTCACGCTCAGTTCCGCGGTGCAGCCGACGAGTTGCACCATCAACCGTGCCAACTGTGACGGCAGCGGTGACCCGCCGCCGCCGCCCGCGCCGCTGACCGCCGAGTTCACCGGCAACGGGACGCAGGCGAAGTTCGTGGTGAGCAACAACAGCGCCACCGCGCTCAACGGCTGGTCGATCACCTTCGAGCTGCCGTCCGGTGTCACCGCGAGCAACGCCCAGAACGGGTCGGTGAGCCAGTCCGGCACCAAGGTGACGCTCAGCCCTGCCTACTACAACACCACCATCGCGGCGAACAGGTCGACCGAGCCGTACAGCCCGTCCTTCACGCTCAGCAGGAGCGGGGTCGAGCCGACCAACTGCCGGGTCAACGACGTGCAGTGCGACGGTGAGCCGGACGCCCCGCCGTCCGCGCCGGGCAACCTCAGCTCGCCGGTCAAGACCACCAAGTCGGTCTCGCTCAAGTGGGACGCGTCGACCCCCGGCACGCTCCCGCTCGCCGGGTACGAGGTCTACAACGGCGGCGCCCTCGCCACGACGGTCACCGAGACCAGCGCGACCGTGACCGGGCTGACACCGAAGACCGAGTACACCTTCACCGTCAAGGCCAAGGACCGCAAGGGCAACCTCTCCCCCGCCAGCGCCGCGCTGAAGGTGACGACCAACGACCCGGCCGACGACACCCAGCCGCCGACCGTGCCGACCGGCCTGCGCAGCACCGGCGCCGACGCCTCGAGCGTCTCGCTCGCCTGGAACGCCTCGACCGACAACAAGGGCGTCGCGGGGTACGACGTCTACGAGGGCTCGCGGCTCGCCACCTCGGTGACCGGCACCTCGGCCAAGGTCACCGGGCTGTCGCCGTCCACGGAGTACACCTTCACGGTCCGGGCCCGCGACCAGTACGACAACGTGTCCGCGGCCAGCACCCCTCTGAAGGCGAAGACGGGCGACATCGTCGGCAGTGGCTACGCCAGGGTCGGCTACTTCGTGCAGTGGGGCATCTACGGCAGGCAGTACTTCGTCAAGAACCTGGACACCACGGGCGCGGCGGCGAAGCTGACCCACCTCAACTACGCCTTCGCCAACATCGACCCGGTCAACCTGACCTGTCTCAACGGGGTCACCAAGGGCACCTCGTCCGATCCGCAGGACCCGAACCAGGGTGACGGCTCCGGCGACGCGGACGCCGACTACGGCAGGCCGATGAGCTCGGCGCAGTCGGTCGACGGCGTGGCCGACACCGGGTGGGAGAAACTGCGCGGCAACTTCAACCAGCTGAAGAAGCTCAAGGCGAAGCACCCCAACCTCAAGGTGCTGATCTCGATCGGCGGCTGGACGTACTCGAAGTACTTCTCCGACGTGGCGGCCACCGACGCGTCCAGGAAGAAGTTCGTCAGCTCCTGCATCGACATGTACATCAAGGGCAACCTGCCGACGTACAACGCCGCGGGCGGCCCGGGCAGCGCCGCCGGGATCTTCGACGGCATCGACCTCGACTGGGAGTGGCCGGGCGCCGAGGGGCACGCGGGCAACCACATCGGTCCGAACGACAAGGACAACAACACCAAGCTGATCGCCGAGTTCCGCAAGCAGCTCGACGAGCTCACCAAGGAGACCGGCCAGCGCTACGACCTCACCGCGTTCACCCCGGCCGACCCGGCGAAGATCGAGGCCGGCTGGGATCTGCCCGAAGTCGCGAAGTCCATGGACATCTTCAACGTCCAGGGCTACGACTTCCACGGCTCGGGCAGTGACAACTCCTGGGAGCCGAACCGGACCGGGCACGCGGGGAACCTCTACACCGACGTGGACGACCCCTACTCGTTCCACTTCAGCGTGGAGGACGCCGTCCAGACGTACCTGGACGCCGGCGTGAACCCGCGCAAGATCACCGTTGGTCTGGCCTTCTACGGACGCGGCTGGCAGGGCGTCGCCGACGGCGGCAAGTCGGGCGAGTGGCAGTCCGCCACCGGCGCGGCCCCCGGCCAGTTCGCGGAGGAGGCGGGCACCCGCGGATACTCCAACCTGGTCGCGAGCGTGCCGGGCTGCACGGTCAAGCACGACGCGCAGGCGGTGGCGACCTACTGCTACACCGGCAACGGCGGGCAGTGGTGGAGCTTCGACGACACCTGGTCGATCGGGAAGAAGATGGCCTGGCTGCGTGACAAGAACCTGCTCGGCGCGATGATCTGGGAGATGTCCGGTGACACCGGCACCCTGATGAGCGCCGTGGACAACGGTCTCAAGTAACAGGCTCAGGGCCCAGACGCCGCGAACCCGGATCCGGGGGACTCGTCTCCCCCGGGTCCGGGTTCGCACGATGCTCCGCTTCCGATCGCGAAGAAAAATTCTCGGGGACGATGTCCATACGGCCGGGTCCGGTTCGTAGTGATGATGTACGGCGACCCGCCCGTACGGAAAACGACGCGAAGACGACGCGGAAGACGACGAAGGAAGCTCAGCGTGAAGTACATGCTCCTGATCAACAGCGCCCCCGCCGACCTTGCCGAGGACGTCCCGGGGACCTCGTTCGAGGACTGGCAGGTGTACGACAAGACGGTGAAGAACTCGGGGATCTTCGTGGCGGGGCATTCCCTGGCGGACCTGACCACGGCGACCACCGTGCGCGTCGATCGGGACGGTCAGCGGACCATCGCGACCGACGGCCCGTTCGCCGAGACTCGTGAGGTGCTCGGCGGCTATTACGTGATCGATGTGCCCGACCTCGACGCGGCCCTGGACTGGGCGGCCCGCTGTCCCGGCTCACGCGGCGGCGGGTCGGTCATGGTGCGGCCGGTGGCGGAGTTCGAGGTCTGATCATGATGGACAGTCGGGCGGCGTCGGCGGTCGAGTCGGTGTTCCGCGAAGAGCGCGGCCTGCTGCTGGCCTCGCTGGTGCGCCGCTTCGGTGACCTCGACCTGGCCGAGGAGGTCACCGCCGAGGCGATCGAGGCGGCGCTGGTGCGCTGGCCGGTCCACGGCGTGCCGCCGAAGCCGGGGGCGTGGCTGGCGACCACGGCACGGCGCAAGGCCATCGACCGCCTGCGGCGCGACACGACCTACGCCGCCCGGCTGGCCATCCTGCAGGTAGAGGCGGAGCGGGCCGCACCCGCGCCGGCCGCGGCCCCGGGAGACGACCTGCCTGACGAACGGCTGCTGCTGTTCTTCACGTGCGGCCACCCGGCTCTGCCCGCCGAGGATCGCATCGCGCTGAGCCTGCGGTGTCTGGCCGGACTGAGCACACCCGAGGTGGCGCGGGCCTTCCTCGTCCCGGTCGACACGATGGCCAAGCGGATCGTCCGGGCGAAGAAGAAGATCCGTGAGGCGCGCATCCCGTTCCGCGTACCCGATCCGGACGAACGGCCGGAGCGGCTGGCGGGGGTGCTCCAGGTCATCTATTCGATCTTCACGGAGGGGTACGCGGCCAGCTCCGGACCGGACCTGCAGCGGCTCGACCTGGCCGAGGAGGCCATTCGCCTGGCACGCATCCTGCACAAGCTGCTGCCCGCCGAACGAGAGGTCACCGGGCTGCTGGCACTGATGCTGCTGATCCACGCGCGCCGCGGCGCACGGACCGGGCCCGACGGCCGGATGGTGCTCCTCGCCGACCAGGACCGCGGGCGCTGGGACCGTACGATGATCGAGGAAGGCCTGGCCCTGGTGCACGTGGCACTGGCGGGCGGTCCGGCCGGCCCGTACGGCGTGCAGGCCGCGATCGCCGCCCTGCATGACGAGGCCGCGGACCTCACCACCACCGACTGGCCCCAGATCGTGGCTCTCTACGACGTCCTGCTCACGCTCACGCCATCGCCGATCGTGGCGCTGAACCGCGCGGTGGCGGTCGCCATGCGTGATGGCCCGCAGGCCGGGCTGAGGCTCGTCGGCGAACTCGCCGACGAGCCTCAGCTGCGCGGCCATCACCCCTACCACGCGGCACGCGCCGACCTGCTGTCCCAGCTGGGCAGGACGGCCGAAGCCGCCGCCGCCTACCGGCGAGCCCTGGAACTCGCCGGCACCGAACCCGAACGCGCCCACCTGCGCCGAAGACTGTCCTCGCTGGAGAGCTGACCACGTTGGAATGAACTGGCCCCGGACAAGCGAAGTCATCGGCCGGCGGTCCTCGAGGTTAGGGAACCCTGACGTGGCGGATTGTTGACCGGGCGGTCAATCAAGCGGATCTTCGAATCAAAGGGTCACCTCTCA
This sequence comes from Sphaerimonospora cavernae, assembly GCF_042435035.1. NCBI lineage: Bacteria > Bacillati > Actinomycetota > Actinomycetes > Streptosporangiales > Streptosporangiaceae > Sphaerimonospora > Sphaerimonospora cavernae. The sequence goes on along the minus strand of NZ_JBHMQT010000029.1, from coordinate 12,091 downwards.
CGTTCGGAGGCTACGGATGGATCTCACGAGATCTCTGTCCGACGTCATCGCCCTGCTCGCGGGTCTGGTCTCGGTCCTCGCGGCGTTCATCTGGGCGAGCGACGTCGACGCGGCCGGCCAACCACTGCTCCTGCTCGGGGCACTCCTCGTGGTGTCCGCCCTATGGGCGATCCTCGGCGCCGGCGGTGCCAGCTCCTGGGTCACCGCGGCCTTCGGCGCCCTACTGTTCGTGTCGCCCTGGGCCTTCGGCTTCGACGGCGACGCCGCCGCGGCCTGGACTGCCTGGCTCGCCGGCGGCGTCACGGTCGTGGTCGGCCTGCTGACCGCGCTCCAGGCCCGCGCCGGGGCGGCCGCCAACGCCTGACCGCCTCCCGCCACGGCCCGGCCCGTCCTCGCCCCCCTCGGCGACCGACGGCCGGGCCGTACTGCTGGGCCGTACTGCTGGGCATGCTGCCCGGGGCCGGGGGAGGCTGACATGCTGGACGGGTGGACCAGGCAGAACCGCCCGTACCGCCCGTACTGTCCGTGCGCCTCGCACCGGAGCTGTGGATCTTCCTGCCACCTCGCCGCCGGCGCGACGAGCTGCTGCTCTCCTGCGACGGCACGTCGTCGCTCGGGCACGTGGTCGAGTCGGCGGGGGTGCCGCTGACCGAGGTCGGCTCGCTCCTCGTCGGAGGCCGCCCGGTCGCGCCCTCATACCGTCCATGCCCCCGCGAAGCTGTGGAGGTGCTGGGGGTGACCCGGCCGCAGCCCATCCCGGCCGCCCGGTTCGTCCTCGACGTCCATCTCGGCACCCTCGCCCGGTGGCTGCGTCTGGTGGGGGTGGACGTCGCCTACCGCAACGACCTCGACGACGACGCGTTGATCGCCCAGGCGGACGCCGAGCGCAGGGTGCTGCTCACCCAGGATCGCGGGCTCCTGCGCCGCCGGGCACTGTGGCTGGGCGCCCACGTCCGCGGCGCTCGGCCACGCGAGCAGTTCCTCGACGTGCTCGACCGCTTCCGGCCGCCGCTCGCCCCATGGACACGATGCACCGCGTGCAACGGCCCTCTGTCACCGGTGGGCAAGAGCGAGGTCGAGGCGGAGCTCCTGCCGGGAACGCGCCGCAGTTACGACACGTTCGCCCGCTGCCTCGCCTGCGGCCGGATCTACTGGCGGGGCGCGCACGGCGGCAGGCTCGCGGAGATCGTCGAGATCGCCTCCCGAGCCCTGTCCGGCGGTCGACGTCCCGGCTGATATTCACCGGTGCGCGATCGGAGAAGCTTGTATGCGGCGTCGAGCACGTCACGGACGCCGATCTCCAGCAGTCCCTCCGACGGCCGGTCGCCGTACGCGTCACCGGTCCGCCCGGTCCACAGCGTGACATGCGGATGGCCCGGGGGCGGCCCCCACAGGGCGGGCGAGACCGGCCCATAGATCACCACCGACGGCGTGCCCACGGCCGTGGCGAGGTGAGACATGCCGGTGTCACCGCAGATCACCAGCTTCGCGCCGCCGACCAGTGCGGCGAGCTCCCGCAGGTCGGTACGGCCGGCCAGCACGCGTGCCGCCGGCGGACCGGGGAGCCCCGCCAACTCGGCGACCTGGCGGGCGAGGGCGATCTCCTCCGGCCCACCCGTGATCACGACGTGCAGGCCGAGACGGCTCAGCTCCGCCGCCACCCCGGCGAACCGCTCCGGCGGCCACTGCTTGGCCCGATATCCGGCCCCCGGGTGGATGACAGCCTCGGCATCCGCCCATCGGCTGGGGCCCGGATCCCGTAGCGCGAGATCTCCGTGATCGGCGGTCATGCCGTACCACTCGAGCATCTCGCACCATCGGCGCACCTCGTGGATCTCCGTCCGCCAGGGCGGTCCCGTCACGCCGGGGACGGCGGGATGCGCGTGGCTGAGGAGCCGCCGAGCCCGGCGCAGCGCGACGATGCTCTGCGGTCCGCTGCCGTGCAGGTTGACCGCGATATCCGAGATATCCGGAATGTTCGTGATGTTCGTGATGTTCGTGATGTTCGGCAGGCCGTACGGCACCGTACCCCACGGCAGTGGGCCCGGCCCGGACACGTCGACCAACTCGTCGACCGCGCCGATCAGCGGTAGCAGACCGCCCAGATGAGCGGGCGCCGCCAGCACGATCCGGTGCTCCGGATGGGCACGCCGCAGGGCGCGCAGCGCCGGAACCGCGGTCAGCAGGTCGCCCAGCCCCAGCCCCCGCAGCGCGAGCAGCACCGGCCTCAGGGCCACGACGTCTCCGTGGAGGAGCAGACCACCAGCTCCCGAATCTCGCAGCCCCGGGGCTGGCCGAGCGCGAAGACGACGGCCGCCGCCACGTCCTCGGGCTGGTTGAGTCTCGCGTCCGGTCCCGGCCGGTACTTCTCCTCCCGGCCGTCGAAGAAGTTCGTGTGCATGCCGCCCGGGATCAGCAGCGTCACCCCCACCTCACCTGCGAGCTCGGCGGCGAGCGCCCGGGTGAACCCGACCACCCCGAACTTGGCCGCGCAGTACGCCGTGGCGTCGCTCACCGCACGAACCCCCAGGGTGGAGGCGACCGTGACCACCTTGCCCACGGCCGCACCCCCAGCACGGGCCCTCGATTCGCGCAGGTACGGCAGGGCCGCCCGGATCACCGAAGCGGTGCCGAGGAGGTTGACGGCGATCACCCTTTCCCAGTCCGCCGCCGGGATGTCCTCCAGGCGGCCGCACGCGTCGATGCCCGCGGCCGTGACCACGCCGTCGAGCCCGCCCGCCCCCTCCGCCAGCTCGCGGACCGCGCGCTCGGCCTGCCCCCGATCGGCGAGGTCGGCACGCGCATGGTCCACATCGCCGCCGGGCTCGTTGACATCGATCGACAGCGGTCGGCCACCCTCCTTCGCGACGGCGATCGCGGTCGCCCGGCCCAGGCCGGACGCGCCACCCGTGATCAGAATGTTTCCCAGCATCGATCCAGTCCCTTTCCATGGCATAGGGAGATATAGGGAACAGCGTGTAGTCACCGACCTTCACCCAGACGTCGGGGCACCGCCTCTCGATCACCTCGGAAGGGGTGTCCTCCCCGAAGACGCAGCCGTCCCGCGTCGCCCTCTTTGTCCACGTCGAGCAGCGAGTCGCCGACGACGACCACGGGCCCGTTGTTCCGTCCGTTCACGCGCACGCCTTTTCGATCACGTCCTCGATCACGTCGCAGAGCATGTGGATCACGGTCAGGTGCACCTCCTGGACGGTCGCGGTGTCGGACGCGGGGACGGCGATGGCCTCGTCGCACAGCTCCGCCAGCGGGTTGGGCGCGGGTCCGGTGAGCGCCCATGTGGTGAGCCCGCAGCCGCGTGCGGCGTCGGCGGCGGCGAGCACGTTCCGGCTGGTCCCGCTGGTCGACAGGCACATGAGGACGTCGCCCGGCCTGCCGTGCGCGTGAACCTGCCGGGCGAACACCTCGTCCGGGCCGAAGTCGTTCCCGATCGCGGTGATGGTGGACGTGTCGCCGTGCAGCGGAATGGCGGCGTAGGGCCGGCGGTCGGCCCGGTAGCGGCCGACCAGTTCCGCCGTGAGGTGCTGGGCCTCCGCAGCCGAACCTCCGTTGCCGCAGGCCAGCAACCGCCCGCCCTCGGCCAGCACGCCGGCGAGCTTGCATCCCCAGGCGTAGATCTTGGGGGTGTCCGGGTCCACCGCCGTCAGGGCGGTCCTCAGCCGGGCCAGATGAGGATGCATCTCAACCTCCAGCCACCGCGAGCCGGCCGGCAGTGTGTGAACCGGGGAGACCATGTGAACCTGGAAGACCATATGAACCTGCGAGACCATATGAACCTGCGAGACCGTGTGAGCCTGCGAGACCGTCTGAACCCGCGGGATGACCGGCCCGCTCGCCGATCAGCGTCCGGTACACGGACTCGGTCTGGGCGGCCACCCTTGGCCAGCCGTACCTCGCACGGGCACGACGCGGACCGGCGACCGACAGCGCGGCGCGCAGATCAGGGCGGGACAGCACGTCTCGTAACACCCTGGACAGCGCACGCGGTCGCCGCGGCGGCACGAGCAGCCCGCATCCCGACACCGTGTCGAGGTGGCCGCCCACGGCGGACGCCACGACGGGAACACCACAGGCCAGCGCCTCAACCGGGACGATGCCGAACGGCTCGTACCAGGGCACGGTGACCAGCACGTCCGCGGAGCGCATCAGCGCCGGGACCTCGGCCCGGGCCACACTGCCGATCAGGCGCACCCGGTCTGTCAGGCCGTACGCCTCGGCGAGCGCGCGCAGCCGGATCCCCTCGTCGTCGTACGGATCACCGCCGGCGATGACGAGTTCGGCGTCGGGCACCTGGCGCATCGCCCGGACGAGCGTGTCCACGCCCTTGCGCGGGACCAGACGTCCGATGCTGAGCACGCGCGGCCGGACCCCGTCGCCACACGGCGTGCTCGGGTCGGCCGGACGGAACAGCTCCAGGTCCACGCCGCAGGGCACCACGCCCACGCGATCGTCCGGCACGCCCATCGCGACCAGCTCCCGAAGCTCGTCGCCGCAGGTCGCGATGACAGCGCTCGCCTGGCGACCCACCTGGCGCTCGGCGGCCTGCCGCTGCGGCGGGCTGGTGTCGGAGTCACCCTGCCAGCGCCGTTTGACGGTGCCGAGGGCGTGGAACGTCTGCACGACCGGGACGCCGACGGCCTCGGCCGCCCGCAGCGTGGCCAGACCGCTCATCCAGAAGTGCGCGTGCGCCACATCCGGCGGGTGCGCCGCCCACCTACGGACGAGATGCGCCGCGAAGTCTGGCATGTACGGCAGGAGCTCGTCCTTGGGCACCGGTTCCGGCGGCCCGGCCGCGACGTGGTCGACCGTCACCCCGGGAGCCATGATCACGGTGTCCGGCTGGTCGGGGCCGGTCCGCCGGGTGTACACCGTCACCTCGTTGCCTCTCTCGGCCAGCGCGACGGCGAGCGCCGCGACGTGGACGTTCTGCCCGCCCGCGTCGACGCCGCCGATGGTGGCCAGCGGGCTGGCGTGTTCGGAAATCAGGGCGATTCTCATAGGACGCTCTCCTTCACTGTGGCAAGGCGGCGGACCGCTTCGACGACGTGTTCGCCACGGACCGAGGAGAGGCACGGGTGGCCGGGGACGGGGCAGATGCGCGCCCTGCTCCCCCGGCAGGGCGCGTGCTGGTCGCCCAGGAGCTCGACCGGCACGCCGTACGGCGCCCAGCGCGCCGCGGGGACGACGGGGGCGAAGAGACTGACCACGGGGGTGCGGACCGCGGCGGCGAGGTGCGCCGGCCCGGTGTTGGCCACGACGGCGGCGGATGCGGCGGCGAGCACGCCGGCGAGCCCGGCGAACGTGGTGGCGCCGCCCAGATCCAGGACGAGATTCAGGGCGGCCGAGTGCGGGACGGGGTGCGGGGCGGAGTGCGGGGCTTGCGCGGCGGCGGCGCGCACGATGCGGGCGGTGAGCGCGCGCTCGCCCGGGCTGCCGGTGACGACCACGCGCTCGCCCGCGGCCACCAGTCCGTGCACGGCCTCGGCCCACCGTTCCGCCGGCCAGGCCCGCGCCGGCACGCTGGTCCCCGGGTGTATCACCACGTAGCCGGGCGGACCGGTGAGGTGCGCCAAGTCCGGGAGGGGTTCCCGTACGGCGAGCCGCCCGTCGTCACCGGGGGGCAACTCGAACCCGGCGGCCCGGGCGAGGTCGAGCATGCGTTCAGACTCGGGGACGTCCACGCTCTCGTCCACGGTGTGGCGCACGTCGAGCAGGGAGCCCGGGTAGTCGGGGCTGATCGCCGCGATCCTCGGCGTCCCGGCCAGCCGGAGCAGCAGCGCCATCGGCAGCGCCGACTGGTGGAACGAGGTGAGGATCAACGCCATGTCCGGGGCGATCCGCCGCACCTGATCGATCAGCATGGCGGCGCGCCGGCCGGTCATCGTCACGCCGCCCGGGTCGATCCACGGCGTACGCCACTCCAGCACGTGGTCCACTCCGGGCAGCAGCGCGGCGGCCGCCCGGCCGTGGGGCCCGGCAAGCAGGACGACCCGCCGAGCACCGGCGGCCGCGGCACGGACCGCCGGGCCGGCGAGCAGGACGTCGCCCGCGTTGTCGGGCCGGACCACGAGAACCGTCCCGATCACGAGCGGCCCCTCGGGGGGAAGACGAGAGTGCTTTCGACGGTGTCTTCAGCAGTGCCTTCGGCAGCGGTTTCGGCAGCGGTTTCAGCAGTGCTTTCACCTGGGAATCGCATCGGTTACCTCCGTTGCGCGGTGCGTGTCTGGTTACCGAGAGAAGCGGTACTAAACACCGCTTTGCGGAGAAGTCGCCGTACAAAGGGCTCAGTCTCAAGAACTGCTACTCTCCGTAGCGAACTTCCGGGTTTGTCACCTGATCGGCCGGGTAGCCGGGGGACGAGTTCTCCGAGAGGCGTCCGGGAGGTGTCTTGGCCCATCACATCGACCGGCTGCCGGCCGCTCTTCCGGCCGCTCTTCCTGCCGCAGTGCTGTTCGATCGCGACGGAACACTCATCCACGATGTTCCGTACAACTCGGACCCGAGCCGGGTGGAGCCGGTGCCGGGGGCGCGGGCGGCGCTCGACCGGCTGCGGCGGGCCGGCGTTCCCGTCGGCGTGGTGAGCAACCAGTCCGGGATCGCGCGGGGGCTCATCACCCCGGAAGCACTGCGCGAGGTGAACGCACGCGTGGAGGAGTTGCTCGGCCCGTTCGACGTGTGGACTATGTGCCCGCACGATGACGGCGACGGCTGCGGCTGCCGCAAACCCGCGCCCGGGCTGGTGCTGCGGGCGGCGGCGAGCCTCGGGGTCGGCCCCGGAGACTGCGTGGTGATCGGCGATATCGGGCGGGACGTGGCGGCGGCACTCGCGGCGGGGGCGCGGGCGATCCTTGTTCCGACTCCCGAGACGCTGCCCGCCGAGGTGGCCGCCGCACCGGAGGTCGTCCCGGACATCACCACCGCGGTGGACAGGCTGCTCGGGTGAAAGGCTTCCCGGGGAAGCAGGGGTATGAATACGGGCTCGATCGATGGACGGGAGCGATCAACCTATGAGAATCATGGTGTGGCATGTCCACGGCTCGTGGACCACGTCGTTCGTACAGGGCGGTCACGACTACCTCGTGCCGCTCACCCCCGACCGGGGCCCCGACGGACAAGGCCGGGCGCGGACCTACCCGTGGCCCGACAACGTGTACGAGGTTCCGTACGATCGGCTGGCGTCCGAGCACGTGGATCTCGTCGTCTACCAGCGGCCTCACGAGATCGAGCTCGCCCGGGAATGGCTGGGACGGAACGTCCCCGGTGTCTATGTCGAGCACAACACCCCGGCGGGAGACGTTCCGAAGACACGCCACGCGCTGGCGGACCGGGCGGACATCCCACTGGTCCACGTGACCAATTTCAACGACCTGTTCTGGGATTCCGGACGCGCGCCGACCCATGTGATCGAGCATGGTGTCATCGATCCCGGCCACCTCTACACCGGAGAGTTCGCCCGCGCCGGCGTGGTGGTCAACGAACCCGCCCGGCGATGGCGGGTGGCGGGAACCGACCTGCTGCCGACGTTCGCCGCCACCGCCCCCCTCGACGTGTTCGGGATGAAGGTCACCGGGCTTCCGGCCGCACTCGGCCTATCCGACGACATGGGCACCTTCGAAGACCTGCCGCAGCGCGATATGCATGCCGAACTCTCCCGCAGGCGGGTCTACCTGCATCCCTACCGTTGGACGTCGCTCGGCCTGTCACTCATCGAAGCCATGATGCTCGGCATGCCCGTCGTCGCGCTGGCCACTACCGAGGCCGTGGAGGCGGTGCCGTCGGAGGCGGGAGTGATCTCAACGAAGGTGCCGACCCTCGTCCGCGCTCTGGAAACGTTCACGGCCGATCCCGAACTGGCCGCCCAGACGGGCAAGGCCGCACGTTCCGCCGCCCTCGCCCGCTACGACATGCGCCGATTCCTCACCGATTGGGAACTGCTGTTCGATGAGATCGTCCCCGGCGGGGGCTCGAGGATCTGAGCCTGGATGCACCGCGCTGATTCTGACGTGATTGCCGTGAAATGAGAGGAGGTGCCCTGCGAGCTGGGATGATGGGAGTTCTCTAGGCTTCCAAGATCCGCAGTCGAAGGACACCTCCTAAGTGCGATTGTTTCATGCCCCCGCCAGGACCCATGCGAGCTTCGATGACGAGCGCGTGATCGCCTACGCCGGGCTGGAGCCGGTGGTGCGGCTGGCCGAGCGCTGCGACCTGGACAGACTCATCGACGAGCACGTCGCCATCGCCGACCCTCTCGGCGTCAACGCGGCCGCGAAAATCAGCTCGATCGTGGCCGGGATGGCCGCCGGAGCCGACAGCATCGCCGATCTGGACGCGTTGCGGCACGGCGGCATGGACAAATTGTTTGACGGTATCCGTGCCCCGTCCACCCTCGGCTCGTTCCTACGCAGCCTGACCTGGGGAAACGTCCGTCAGATCGAGAAGGTCTCCCGCGAGTTGCTGGGTCGTCTGGCCGCGCATACGCCGCTGCTACCCGGAGCCGGCACGGTCGCGTTCCTCGATGTGGACTCGATGCAGAAACGCACCTACGGATACAACAAGCAGGGCGCCGCCTTCGGGCATACGAAGATCCAGGGCAAGAGTGTGCTGGTGCGCGGGTTGAACGTGCTGGCCTCGGTGCTGTCGACGCCGTTGGCCGCCCCGGTCATCACCGGCACCCGGCTACGCGGTGGGAAAGCGAACTCAGCCCGCGGCGCGGAATCGTTCGTGGCCGAGTCGATAACGGCAGCGCGGGCAGCGGGCGCCACCGGCATCCTGGTCGTGCGCGGCGATTCGGCGTTCTACGCGGCGGGCGTCATCGGTGCCTGCCGTCGCGCGGGCGCGCACTTCTCGGTCACCGTGAAGATGGATCCCAAGATCAAAGCCGCGATCGCCGCCATCGACGAGGACGCCTGGACGGCGATCGAGTACCCGGACGCGATCTTCGATGAGCAGGCCGGATGCTGGGTCTCCGACGCCGAGATCGCCGAAGTCACCTACACGGCGTTCGCGTCGAAGAAGAAGCAGGCCGTCACGGCACGGCTGATCGTGCGCCGGGTCAAGCGGCTCAACCCCAAGTCCGTGATCGGCCAGGACGAGCTGTTCAGCACCTACCGGTACCACGCGGTGTTCACCGACAGCCCGTTCCACCTGGTCCAGGCCGAAGAACAGCATCGTGACCACGCGGTCGTCGAGCAGGTCTTCGCCGACCTTGTCTGCGGCCCGCTCGCGCATCTTCCCTCGGGCGACTTCGCGGCGAACGCCGCGTGGCTGACCTGCGCGGCGATCACCCACAACCTGCTACGCGCCGCCGGCTGCCTGGCCGGTCCCGTGCACGCCAAGGCACGTGGTGCCACACTGCGCCGCCGATTGATCGCCGTCCCCGCCCGCTTGGCCCGGCACGGACGCGGCCATATCACCCTCCACCTACCCCAGCATTGGCGCTGGCAGGCCGCGTGGATGAACGTCTTCGACGCCGTCCACGACCCACCGCCCGCTCTGGTGGCTTGACCAGCCCCAACCTCGGTCACCGACCGCACCACGACGACCCCAAGGTCACCCGCGCCACCGGCGCACGAACCCCGACCCCGAGCCCTGTAGACATCTGGACAAGCTGCGATTCGCGCGCAGCGGCTCTCACATGCCCGGAAAACAGCAGGTCACCCGAGTAAACGGCCCTCGCGACGGAATTGGACCAGAAAACGATCAAGAGAAACTACGCGGTGCATCCAGGCTGAGGCTGAGGCGTACGCTCGTACGCCACGAGAACCCATACCGAGAACCCATATGGAGAACCCATATGGAGAACCCACGCCAAGACCCCATGCCGAGACCCAATGCCGAGACCCAATGCCGAGACCCAATGCCGAGACCCAATGCCGAGACCCAATGCCGAGACCCAATGCCGAGAACGTTTACCGAGAACGGGGCGCGGTGGGGCACTTGAACGGGTGCCGGCGGGAAAGCCAACATCATGATGCGCAACGTGATGAACGGTGCAATCGGCGGCGGCCTCGCGACCGCCGTCTACAGCGCGATGTCGATGGCCGGAGACAGGGCGGGCCTGCTGGGGCCGCGACCGCCCAAGCGGATTGCCGGAATCGCTCTCCCGGGTCGCCCCCGACGTACCTCCGGCGACGGGATACTCGGGACGATCTCTCATTTCGTGTTCGGCGCCGCTTCAGGCGCCCTGCTCGGCCTGTTGTCGACTGGGCAGCGGATCCCCGTTCCCCTCGGCACGGCGTACGGTCTGGCCGTCTGGTATGCCGGATACCAGGGACTCATGCCGCCCATCGGCACCCTGCCCCCTGCGTCGGAGATCCGGATGAGCCGCCACGTCCTACCTGTCGCGAGCCACCTGCTGTGGGGCACGACGCTCGTCCTCGCGTTGAACCGGCTGAGGCCCGAGAAGCCCACGCCATTCGACAAGGCGATGCCTTCCCACGAAGCTCCGCTGACCAGACATCCCGCCCAGAAAGCCGCCGTCCTCGGGCAGTGATGCTCCCGGACAGGGACGCCCTCGGACACAGGGACGCCCTCGGACGGTGGCACCCTCAGGAGCAACACAGCCAGGGAGCGACACAGCCAGAGACTCGGGCCGGCGGTGACGGGGTCAGGGGCAATCCCGGCGTCATGTCCGTCGTTGACGTGTGCCGGCGTAAGCGCCGATATAGGTGAAGGCCCATCGGTCGGGGCCGATCTGGCGGCGTATGTAGCGGTCGGGGTGCCGGTAGCGGTCCCGGTTGTGATGTTGGCAGGTGGGGCCGAGTTTGGCGAGGTCGGTGCGGCCGCCGTCGCTCCAGTTGTCCACATGGTCGACTTGGCACATGCTCGCCGGGAGGGGGCAGCCGTCCACCATGCAGGTGGCGTAACGAGCCAGGACGGCGCGACGCTGGGCGGGGGTGGCCAGCCGGACTTTGCGGCCCATGTCCAGGACCTGCCCTTGGGCATTCATGACGATGCGCATGAGGGTGGAGGTGCGGGCCAGGCGGTGGACGTCGGTGATCGGCAGCAGTTGCCCGGTGGACAGCAGCAGCCCGGGCAGGGCGCGCAGCGCTGCCTGCCACCGCCGGCCCGCAGCCCCGCCAAGGCTGTCGGTCCCGCCAAGGCTGTCGGTCCCGCCAAGGCGGCCGCTCCCGTCGTGCCCAGGGCTCCCTCGGCCCTTGCCCTTGCTCCCCCGATCCTCGCCTTCGCTCCCTCGGCCCTTGCCTTTGCTCCGGTCGCCGATCCCGCTGCCCTCGTTCCGCTTCCAGCCACCGGTCCCGCTGTCCCCGTTCCCGCCCGGCCCGGCAGCGCCCGGCCCGGCAGCGCCCGGCCTGGCAGTGTCCGGCATGGCAGGGTCCGGCATGGCAGGGTCCGGCATGGCAGGGTCCGGCATGGCAGGGTCCGGCATGGCAGGGTCCGGCATGGTCGCGTCCGGCCTGGTCGCACATGCCCCGGTTGCCTCCAGCCCGGAGCCCTCACGCTCGACCTCGGGGCCGGGTCTGGCTTCGCCGGGTTCATCTTCCGATCCGGCTTCCTTCCGGGCGGTCTCGCAGCCGTGTTCGGCCTGGTCGGGTGCTTCCCGGCCGGCCTCGATGTTCACGTCACTCTCGTCGCGCGAGGGGTGGCCCTCACCCACCGAGAGATCATCTGGCGCGGTGTCGTCAGGAACGGTGTCGGCGGGCACGGTGTCAGCGGGCACGGTGTCAGCGGGCGCGGTGTCGTCAGGAACGGTGTCGGCGGGCGTGGGGTCACCGGACGGCGGGTCGCTGGGTGGAGCCTGATCGGGCACGGGGTCGGCGGGCACGGGGTCGGCGGGCACGGGGTCGGCGGGCACGGGGTCGGCGGGCACGGGGTCGGCGGGCACGGGGTCGGCGGGCACGGGGTCGTCGGGCACGGGGTCGTCGGGGAGGGGGTCGTCGGGGAGGGATTCGGCGTTGACCAGCACCAGCAGCTCGGCGGTGATCTGCTGCTCGAGCAGTGCGATGAACGCGTCGGCGTTGCGGACCCGAAGCGGCCGGTCGTCGCCCTTGGCTTTGGGTTTGGCGTAGGCGTCGAGCAGGGTGCGCAGCCGGGCGGCGGCCTCCCGGGGCAGGCG
>NZ_JBHMQT010000028.1:0-1631 GCF_042435035.1 Sphaerimonospora cavernae | reverse complement strand
ACCGGGTCGAGTTGAGCGGGCGGACGTTGCAGGAGCAGGTCTGGGGCACGAGCGGGGAGGAGAGCTCGACCCGGTATGAGTACGCGGTGACCGTCACCGGCACCGCCCCGGGTTCGCGTAAGCCCTCCCGGGTGGACCGGGTGCGGCAGGTGGGCCGGGAGAAGGCCACCACGGGGTGGCGGTACACGGAGGTCAAGACCGCCTACAACGCTGATGGGTTGCCGGTCACGGTCAACGATTACGGCGAACGCGGTGACGGCTCGGACAACACCTGCACCGCGACCACGTATGCGCGTAACACCTCCGGCGGGGCGTGGATGATCTCCTACCCGGCCCGGCAGGAGCGGCGTGCGGGGGACGACTGCGCGGCCGGGACGCTGCTGGCGCGCACGGTCACCTTGTATGACGGGGCGACCAGTGAGTCCTCCAACACCCCGACGCGGGGGAACGTGACCGAGTCCCGCGCTTACAGCAGCGAGTCTGATCATGCGGTGACGAAGGCGACGTTCGACGGGTACGGCCGGCCGTTGACGATGACCGACCCGGCGGAGAAGACGACCACCACCGTCTACACCCCGGCCACCGGGTGGCCGTCTGGCGGGGTGACGGTGACCAACCCGCTCGGGCACGCGGTGACGACCTGGTCCTCCCAATACCACGGGCAGCCGGTCGGCATGCGTGATGTCAACGACAACGATGTGAACATCGACTACGACGTGCTTGGGCGGACGTTGCAGTTGTGGACGCCTGAGCGGCCCAAGTCGGGAGGCACTCCGGCGGCGAGGGTCGCCTACACGCTCACCTCCGGTCAGCCGGCCCGGACCAGCGTGTCCCGCCTGCAGTCCGGTACCGGCGACACGGCCACGTGGGTCTCCGCCTACACCTATGTCGATGGGTTCGGCCGTATCCGGGAGGTGCAGACCGCCTCACCGGCCGGTGGGCGGATCGTTCAGGTCACCACCTACGACGGGCGGGGGCAGACGGCCGCGACCTCGGCCCCGGTGCACAACACCGGCCAGCCGGGCTCGGGTCTGCTCAACCCCGGCCTTGCGACGCTGCCGCAGTGGTCCAAGCCGGAGTATGACGGGCTCGGTCGGGTGACGGCGCAGGTGGACATGACCGGCGGCAGCGAGTTCCGCCGCACGACCACGAACTACCTGGGGGCGGACAAGTACGAGGTGGTCCCGCCCGTGGGCGGCAAGACGGTGTACTACACCGATGCCGCCGACCAGGTCACCAAGATCGAGGAATGGCTCACCGGGAGTGGGCAGCAGGCTGCGACGGTGGCCGGTCCGATGCCGCCGGCCTCCTCTCCCGCCGCTGCCCCCGCCGGCTCCGCTGCGGCTGGTGAGGTGCCGTCGGCGGAGTTGCAGGCCGCGCGCACCCGCGCCTCTGTGGAGGCGCAGCGGTCGGGTGAGCCGGTCGAGGTGGCCGAAGCCACTGATGAGACGAGCATCACCTATGCCCAGCCGGACGGGAAGACGTTCACCACGCAGGTCAGCGCGGGTCCGGTCCGGACCCGGCGCGGCGGGGCGTGGGTGCCGATCGACACGACGCTGGTCGAGCAAGACGGGACGTTGAAGCCGAAGGCGATCGCCGACGGTGCCGCCGTGGAGGTGTCCACCGGTGGC
>NZ_JBHMQT010000027.1:0-1778 GCF_042435035.1 Sphaerimonospora cavernae | reverse complement strand
ACCGGGTCGAGTTGAGCGGGCGGACGTTGCAGGAGCAGGTCTGGGGCACGAGCGGGGAGGAGGGCTCGACCCGGTATGAGTACGCGGTGACCGTCACCGGCACCGTCCCGGGTTCGCGTAAGCCTTCCCGGGTGGACCGGGTGCGTCAGGTGGGCCGGGAGAGGGCCACCACGGGGTGGCGGTACACGGAGGTCAAGACCGCTTACAACGCTGATGGGTTGCCGGTCACGGTCAACGATTACGGCGAACGCGGTGACGGCTCGGACAACACCTGCACCGCGACCACGTATGCGCGTAACACCTCCGGCGGGGCGTGGATGATCTCCTACCCGGCCCGGCAGGAGCGGCGTGGGGGGGACGACTGCGCGGCCGGGACGCTGCTGGCGCGCACGGTCACCTTGTATGACGGGGCGACCAGTGAGTCCTCCAACACCCCGACGCGGGGGAACGTGACCGAGACCCGCGCTTACAGCAGTGAGTCCGATCATGTGGTGACGAAGGCGACGTTCGACGGGTACGGCCGGCCGTTGACGATGACCGACCCGGCGGAGAAGACGACCACCACCGTCTACACCCCTGCGGTCGGGTGGCCGTCTGGTGGGGTGACGGTGACCAACCCGCTCGGGCACGCGGTGACGACCTGGTCCTCCCAATACTACGGTCAGCCGGTCGGCATGCGTGATGTCAACGACAACGATGTGAACATCGACTACGACGTGCTCGGGCGGACGTTGCAGTTGTGGACGCCTGAGCGGCCCAAGTCGGGAGGCACTCCGGCGGCGAGGGTCGCCTACGCCATTCCCTCCGGTAACAGTGGCCCGGCCAAGACGACGGTGTCGCGTCTGCAGTCCGGCACGGGCAGTGAGGCGAAGTGGGTCTCCGCCCACACCTATGTCGATGGGTTCGGCCGTATCCGGGAGGTGCAGACCGCCTCACCGGCCGGTGGGCGGATCGTTCAGGTCACCACCTACGACGGGCGGGGGCAGACGGCCGCGGCCTCCGCGCCGGTGCACAACACCGGCCAGCCGGGCTCGGGCCTGCTCAACCCCGGCCTTGCGACGCTGCCGCAGTGGTCCAAGCCGGAGTATGACGGGCTCGGCCGGGTGACCGCGCAGGTGGACATGACCGGCGGCACCGAGTTCCGCCGCACGACCACGAACTACCTGGGGGCGGACAAGTACGAGGTGATCCCGCCGACGGGCGGCAAGACGGTGTACTACACCGATGCCGCCGACCAGGTCACCAAGATCGAGGAATGGCTCACCGGGAGTGGGCAGCAGGCTGCTGGTGTTGCCGGTCCGATGCCGCCGGCCTCCTCTCCGGCCGCGTCTCCGACCGCTTCCGCCGCTGCCTCCTCCTCGGCCGCCGCCTCTTCTTCCTCCGCGGCCGCCTCTTCTTCGGCTGCTGGTGCCGAGACCGGGAAGGCGGCGGAAGCTGAGTCCGTGGCGGCCGGCCCCGCCCCCGCCGCTGCCCCCGCCGGCTCCGCTGCGGCTGGTGGGGTGCCGTCGGCGGAGTTGCAGGCCGCGCGCACCCGCGCCTCTGTGGAGGCGCAGCGGTCGGGTGAGCCGGTCGAGGTGGCCGAAGCCACTGATGAGACGAGCATCACCTATGCCCAGCCGGACGGGAAGACGTTCACCACGCAGGTCAGCGCAGGCCCGGCCCGGACCCGGCGCGGCGGGGCGTGGGTGCCGATCGACACGACGCTGGTCGAGCAGAACGGGACGTTGAAGCCGAAGGCGATCGCCGACGGTGCCGCCGTGGAGGTGTCCACCGGTGGC
>NZ_JBHMQT010000026.1:0-13823 GCF_042435035.1 Sphaerimonospora cavernae | reverse complement strand
TCCCGGAAAAGAAGGACCAGGCCGCCAACCGGAAGAAGAAGGGCAGCAAGGGCGGCCGGCCCATCAGCCACGACGCTGACCTGTACAAGGAGCGGAACACCGTCGAGCGGCTGATCAACAAGCTGAAGGCCTGGCGAGGCATCGCCACCCGCTACGACAAGACCCCGGCGAGCTACCTCGCCGGCCTCCACCTACGCGCCTCAATGATCTGGATCAAAGACCTCACTCGGACCACCTCTTGATCACAACCAAATACGCGCCCTAGTCGGTGCCGGACTCCATGGCGGCGGCGTCGAGCAGCACGTCGTCGACGGGGATCTCTCCGCCGGAGGCGATCGCCTCGGCTCCGCCCTCGGGCATCGCGCCGATCAGCTTCGTCGAGGCCGCGTCCGCGACGTCGATCAAGGTCTGGTGCGGGCTGCCGACCATGCCGAGCCTGGCGTACTGCTCCAGCTTGGCGCGGGAGTCGGCGATGTCGAGGTTGCGCATGGTCAGTTGGCCGATGCGGTCGACCGGACCGAACGCGGAGTCCTCGGTCCGCTCCATCGAGAGCTTGTCGGGGTGGTAGCTGAACGCCGGTCCGGAGGTGTCCAGGATGGAGTAGTCCTCACCGCGCCGCAGCCGCAGGGTCACCTCTCCGGTGACCGCCATCCCGACCCAGCGCTGCAGCGACTCGCGGATCATCAGCGCCTGCGGGTCCAGCCAGCGGCCTTCGTACAGCAGCCGGCCCAGCCGCCGCCCCTCGGCGTGGTAGATGGCGAGGGTGTCCTCGTTGTGGATCGCGTTGACCAGCCGCTCGTACGCCGTGAACAGCAACGCCATTCCCGGCGCCTCGTAGATGCCCCGGCTCTTGGCCTCGATGACCCGGTTCTCGATCTGGTCGGACATGCCCATGCCGTGCCGGCCGCCGATGGCGTTGGCCTCCAGGACCAGGTCGACGGCGGAGGGGAACTCCTTGCCGTTGATCGCCACCGGCCGTCCCCGCTCGAAGCCGATCGTGACGTCCTCTGCGGCGATCTCGACGGCGGGGTCCCAGAACCGTAGGCCCATGATCGGGTCGACGATCTCGACGCCCGCGTCGAGGTGCTCGAGCGCCTTGGCCTCGTGGGTCGCGCCCCAGATGTTCGCGTCTGTGGAGTAGGCCTTCTCCGTGCTGTCCCGATAGGGCAGGCCGCGGGCGAGCAGCCACTCCGACATCTCCGCGCGACCGCCGAGCTCGCCGACGAACTCGGCGTCCAGCCACGGCTTGTAGATCCGCAGGGAGGGGTTGGCGAGCAGGCCGTAACGGTAGAACCGCTCGATGTCGTTGCCCTTGAAGGTGGAGCCGTCCCCCCAGACCTGCACGCCGTCCTCGAGCATCGCGCGCACCAGCAGGGTGCCCGTGACGGCCCGCCCGAGCGGGGTGGTGTTGAAGTAGACGCGGCCACCGGAGCGGATGTGGAAGGCCCCGCAGGTCAGGGCCGCGAGACCCTCCTCCACGAGGGCCGAGCGGCAGTCGACCAGACGGGCGACTTCCGCGCCGTACGTCGTGGCCCGCCCGGGCACCGAAGCGATATCAGGTTCGTCGTACTGGCCTACGTCGGCGGTGTAGGTGCACGGAACTGCACCCTTCTCGCGCATCCACGCGACCGCAACCGAGGTGTCGAGGCCGCCGGAGAAGGCGATCCCGACACGTTCACCGACAGGCAGGGAGGTGAGCACCTTGGACACGAGTAAAAGTATATACAGACCAGTACATAATCATGCAATGCCGGGGGTGTGCCCCGCAGTTGATTCGGCAGAGACGCGACCAAGTACCGGCAAGTGCCGTCAAGAGCCCGCGGACGTGCCGGCGCACCTGAACTGCCCGCCGGCTCGGGTCGCCTACGGCGGAGAAGCCGACGCGTTGTGCGGGGCTACCAGGCCGGATTCGTAGGCGAGGACGACGAGTTGCGCGCGGTCACGGGCGTGGAGCTTGGTCATGGCCCGGTTGATGTGGGTTTTCGCGGTCAGCGGGCTGATCACCATGTGGTCGGCGATCTGGTCGTTGGACAGGCCCCGCGCGACCAGGGCGACGGCCTCGCGTTCCCGGTTGGTCAGCTCGTCCAGCCCGGTGCCGGCGCCGTTGTGGAGCGGCTGGGTGATGTACCGGTTGATCAGCCTGCGGGTGATCGACGGTGCGAGCAGGGCGTCGCCGCGTGCGGCGACGCGTACGGCGTGCAGGAAGTCCTCCGGCAGGATGTCCTTGACGAGGAATCCGGCCGCGCCGGCGCGCAGCGCGTCGAAGACGTATTCGTCCAGGCCGTAGTTGGTCAGGATGACGACGTGTACCCCGGCCAGGGCCGGGTCGGCGGCGACGCGGCGGGTCATCTCGATGCCGTCGACGACCGGCATCTGGATGTCGATGAGCGCGACGTCGGGCAGGTGCTGTTCGGCCAGAGCCAGGCCCTCCAGCCCGTCGGCGGCCTCGGCCACCACCTCGATGTCGTCTTCGAGGTCGAGGATCGCGCGGAATCCGCTGCGCAGGAGCGGCTGGTCGTCGACCAGCAGGACACGGATCATGACGTCCGTTCTGTGGGAAGTTCGACGCGGACGGTGAAGCCGCCCTCGCCGCGCGGTGCCGCGCGAAGGCGACCGCCGAGGGCGGTGACGCGTTCGCGCATGCCGAGCAGCCCGACGCCGGGCACCGGGGCGGTGCCCGGCGTGGCCCTGCCGTCGTCATCGACGCGTATCGCGAGGGCGCCGGGACGGTAGTCGATCCGGACCGACGCCGTCGTGGCGGCGGCGTGACGGGCGATGTTGGTGAGGGACTCCTGAACGATCCGGTAGACGGTCCGGCCCAGCGCGGCCGGCACGTCATACCGTTGTCCCTCGATCGTCAGCGTCGCGTCCAGGCCGGTCGTCCGCGCCCGTTCCACCAGGTCCGCGACGTGGTCGAGCCCGCGTGGCGGGGTCGTGTCGTCGTCGCGCAGCGCCTCCAGGGTCGCGCGCAGCTCGCGGGTCGCCTCGCGTCCGGCCTCCTGGATCGCCAGCAGGGCTTCCGGCACCCGCTCGCCTCGCTTGCGGGCCACGTGGACGGCGACTTCGGCCTGCACCTTGATGATCGAGATCTGGTGGGTGAGCGAATCGTGCAACTCCCGCGCGATGCGCAGCCGCTCCTCGTCGGCGCGGCGCAGCGCGGTCTCCTCCCGGGTGCGCTCGGCTTCGTCGGCCCGGCGCTCGGCCTGCCGCAGCGCTTCACCGGCGGCGCCGGCCGCGACCAGCCAGGCGATCTCGAGGGCGCCTCGGGCCTGCGCGAATACCTCGCCCGTGTCGTGCAGGCCCGAGGCCAGGGCCGCGAGGGGGAGAAGGGCCAGCATGGTCAGGCTCGCCGCCACCGTCATGGCGCGATGTCCCGCCCGCACGGCCGCGTACACCGCGAACAGGTACGCGACGGCGGGTACGTCGAAACCGATGGCCTGGTAGCCCAGCGCGCACAACCCGGTTACGGCCAGCACGGCGACCGGAGCCCGGCGGCGTGCGGCCAGCGCCAGACCGCCGGTCAGGAACAACGTGTAGCCCAGCGGGTCGAGACCCGTGGGGGAGTGGTGCCCGGACAGCCCGGTGACCAGCAGGGTCGCCGCCACGCCGACGGCGATCGCCCAGTCTGTGACACCCATCTGGACGCCGGACCGCCCTGTGCTCATGCGCGCACCCTAGCCCGTCGTCCGCCCGGGTGACTCCTGCACAGGGATGATCACCGGCCTACCGCACCCGCGGTATCTTCACGGCTCCTGCGGCATCGGCGGCAGCCGGCTACGACATCGGCCGCAGCGCGAATTGCCCGCGTCCGCTGGACGACCGGCGGTGGATCCAGCGGACATGATCAGCTCACGTCCAGTCGTAGGAGGAGCACCTCATGTCCGTCCGTCACCTGCTCGCCGCCGCCGCCGTAGCCGTCCTGCTCGGGTTCGGGCTCGCCACCCCGGCGGCCGCGCACGTCCTGGACCAGCCCGGCGACGTCGGTGCCTACACCCTGACCGCCGGGCGCGTCTGGTCCCTGGCCGCCGCCCTGCCGGCGCTGGTCGGTGTGGCCCTCGGCGGGCTGGCTCTGGCCCGCTCCACCGGCCGCATCGGCACCGGCAACGGGACAAGAGGGGCCGTCGTGGCGCTGGCGGTGGGGCTGGTCGCCATGGTCATCGGCGCGCTGGTCGTGGCCGCCGCCAAAGGTGGTCCCGGCACCGGCTACGGCATTGTCGGGGGCTACCTGGACCTGGCGGTGGGGCTGGTCGCCATGGTCCTCGGCGGGCTGGCTCTGGCCCGCTCCCGCCGCTCCCGCCGCGCCGGCTGACCGAAGGCGAATGAGGCTCCCGCTCGGGTCCGTGGGATCAGCAGCGACGGACAGAGCCGCCGCCGGTCACCGGAAGATGCCCGTGTGGCCGAGGGAGTAGCGGCCCGGCTGCGGATACACGGCCAGCCCGTGCGGCCCGGCGCCGACGCGGATGGTGCGGATGACCTTGCCGGTCCGGGTGTCGAAGACGTAGACGACGCCGTGGTAGCGGCCGCTGAGCCACAGCTTCGTGCCGTCGGCCGACACGCCGCCCATGTCCGGAGAGCCGCCGCCCGGGATCCGCCAGACGTCCATCACCTTCCGCTTCGCGAACGACACGACCGACACCGACCCCTCGCCCCGGTTCGACACGTACAGGAGGCGCGAGTCGCGGCTGACGTAGAGGCCGTGCGCGCCCCGCCCGGTCGGCAGGAACCGGATGACCTTGTACGTGGCCGCGTCCACGAGCCACACCCCGTGCCGGGCCATGTCGGCCACGTAGAAGACGGTGCCGTCGGGCGACAGCTTCACATCCTGCGGCATGCTCGTGCCGCCCAGGGTGATGCGGCGGATCACCCTGGGCGTACGCCAGTCGAGCACGACCAGGTGGCCGCTGAACTCGCAGCTCGCCAGGAAGACCGAGGTGTCGGCCGTGAAGTCGCCGTGGTTGATGCCCCGGCAGGGCATCGACAGCGAGTGCAGCAGCCGCATGCTGTGCGGGTCACGCAGGTCGAGCTGGTTGTTCCGCTCCGCCATGACCAGGGCGTACTTCCCGTCCGGGGAGAAGTACAGGTTGTACGGATCCTCCACGGGCACCGGGCGGCCCGGTTCGCCGGTCCGGGGGTCGATGGGAGTCAGGAAGTTGCCCCGGTTGTTGTTCACCCACAGCGTTTTGAGGTCCCAGGACGGCACGACATGCTGGGGCAGCGCCCCGACCCGGAAGTGCCGCACGATCCGGTACGTCTCCGGGTCGATGACGTCGACCGTGCCGCTCTCGCTGTTGGGCACGTACACGAGGGAACGGAAGCCCTTGACGACGGGGCTGAGCATTCCGGGCCGGTCGGCGGCGTAGACGTCGACCGGCTCCCGGGCCTCCGCCTGGTGCGGCCCGGCGGCGCCGGGCGCCAATGGCGGGGCCGCCGCGGGCGGGGCGCTCGTCGCTCGCGACGGCGTGGCCGGCGACGGTGCTGCCGACGACGATGCGGCCCGCGGCACGGGCGGCTGCGCGGCACAGCCGCCGAGGACGAATCCTTCCAGGATCATGAGGACCACGGACACGGCCCCGGCTCCACGCGCTCGTCTCACGCCTGCCCCTTGAGTCATGGCGGGCGAAGCTTCGGCCGCCCCCGGTCACCCGACGACCGGCCGCGGGTCCGCGGGAGCGGTACGGCGCGGCGGGTCGAGGAGACGCTAAAGCCCGCCGGATGCGGCCTGAAGGCGCTTTACCTGCTCTTGCCCGCCTCCTTTCGCGTCGCCGACCCCGGAGCGCGAGGAGCTGGAGGACGCGTGGGAGCACGATGCGTCAGAGGAAGGACATGGGAGGGCCCTCCGCGCGGGTACGCTCCGTCGCCCGGACCGCCAGGGCGGGAAAGGGACGGCTCAGGGCGGCCGAGATGGCGTGTGCGGTCCGCCTGACCAGGTCCGCGACCTCCGCCGACACGGCGCGGGGCGAGGCGCCCGCCACGCTGACCGCCATGACGACCCTGCCGTCCGGGCCGAAAACGGGGGCGGCGGCGCAGACGATGCCCTCGGCGAACTCCTCCTTCGAATAGGCGACGCCGCGCCGCCGGACCACGTGGAGCTCCCGGTCGAGTGCGGCGTGCCCGATGAGCGTGCGGCGGGTCATCCGCGGCAGGTCGCCGCGATCTCTGAAGGCCGCGTTGAGCTCATGATCGAACGCGAGCATTACCTTGCCGCCCGCGGTGCAGTGCAACGGTGCGCGGTCGACCTCGTCGGAGGGCGTGCTCACCCGGCCGTGCCCGTACACCCGCTCGGCATAGACGATCTCCGTTCCCCGGGGGACGGCCAGGTTGACGGTCTGCCGGGTCGCCTCGTAGAGACGGATCAGGTGCGGCAGGACCATGCGCCGCGTGCCGGGGATCACCCTCGGCCCCGGCCCCGCCAGGTTGATCAGTTTCTGGCCGATGGCGTAGTCGGAGTCGATCCGCTGCGCGAGCCCGGTGGCGCACAGCACACCGAGCAGGCGATGCGTGGTCGTCTTGGGCAGACCGGTCCTCCTGGACAGCTCCGCCAGTCCCACCGGACCGGCGGCCGCGCTCAAATAGGTGAGAATCGCCGTCGCCTTCTCCAGACTGCCGGTCGACGGCGGTGGTGGAAACGGCGCGGGGTGATATGAAGTTTTTTCCTGATGGGTGATGGCTCTCGGCATTCTGTCCTGTTCGCCTAACGGATGGGTCGGGGCACGCTCCGGCTCGCGGCATCGGAGTGCATGATTACCCAGCGACATGCATGGCCACACTCCGCCTCCGCGTTCCGCTCTCCGGAACGACTTCTTTAACGGGTCGTGACCAAAAGATAGCGTCCTGTCATCGGGCTTCCTTGAGGGGGACTGGCGATGACGGTGGAGACCGGCCAGGCGTCGATCGGTCACACGACCGACGAGCGGGCGGGGGACCAGAGGGCGGGAGACGCGGTACGGAAGTCGCCGCAGGACGACATGCCGGACGAGGCGGCCGAGCGGGTGAGGACGCTGGTCGACCGGCGGCTCACGCTGTTCCTCGACGAACACTCGGCTCCGGTCGCCGATCCAGAGGTGGCGACGGCCTACCGCTTCCTGCGGACCTTCATCCTCGGCGGCGGCAAGCGGGTCCGCCCGCTGCTGTGCTACTGGGGCTGGCGGGGGGCGGGCGGCGGCGACCACGAGCAGATCATCACGGTGGGGGCGGCCCTCGAGCTCTGCCACTCGGGCCTGCTCATCCATGACGACATCATGGACGGCAGCGAGTTGCGCCGGGGCCGTCCCGCCCTGCACCGCAGCCTCGCCGGTCTGCGCCCGGCCCCAGACCGTGACCCACATCCGGACCTACACCGGGATTCTCACAGGGGAGCCGATGTGTCCGGGGAGCCGGCGGGCCCCTCGTTCGGGCAGGCGGCGGCGATCCTGCTGGGCACGCTCACACTCGCCTGGTCCGACGAGCTGCTGTCCGGCTGCGGGGCCGAGCCGTCGCGCCTGCGCGCCGCCCACGCCCTGTTCGACCGGCTGCGGACCGAGGTGATCGCCGGTCAGTACCTGGACATCCTCGCCCAGTCGCGCGGTCCGGCGACGGTGGAGGAGGCGCTCACGGTGGTGCGGTACAAAACGGCGAAATACACCGTGGAGCGACCGTTGCAGATCGGCGGGGCCCTCGCGGGGGCGGCCCCGTCCCTGCTCGATCTCTACTCCCGGTTCGGGCTGCCCCTGGGCGAAGCCTTCCAACTGCGCGACGACGTACTCGGAATGTTCGGCGACCCGGCCGAGACCGGCAAGCCGGTGCTCGACGACCTCAGAGAGGGAAAGCACACCATTCTCATGGCACACGCCCGTCAACGGGCCTCCGGCAGCGACGCGCTCCACTTGTCGACCTGGCACGGTAACCCGCAGCTGACCGAGGAACGCGCCGCGGAACTACGACAGATCGTGATCGACACGGGTGCGCTGGCCCACGTCGAGACGATGATCGGCGAGCGGGCCGGCGAGGCGCTGCGCGTGCTCGCCGCCGCGCCGATCGAGCCGTACGTCAAGGAGGGGCTGGCCGCCCTGACCGACAGGCTCGTCCACCGCTCCCGATAACCGATCCCCGCGCATCGGCGCGGATTCCCTCGAATCCACCCCACGTGATCGCATGGCACGTCAACGCAGAGGAGTGCAGGTCATGACGGAGACGACCACCTCGAACGGGCAGCCGCAGCTGAGCCTCGGCACCGCCGCCGCGCGGAACCTGGCGACGACCACCAAGTCGGTGCCCCAGATGCAGGAGATCACTTCGCGGCACCTGCTGCGCGTGCTCCCCTGGGTCCAGGTGCTGGGCGGCACCTACCGGGTCAACCGGCGGCTCAGCTACACACTGGGGGACGGGCGGATCACGTTCGTCTCCACGGGAGCGGACATCGACGTCATCCCCGCCGAGCTGTGCGAGCTGCCCGCGCTGCGCGATTTCGACGACACCGACACGCTGGCGGCGCTGGCCGGGAGGTTCACCCAGCGGGAGTTCGAGCCGGGCGACGTGCTCGCGGCCGCGGGGATGCCCACCGACCGGGTGATCCTGATCGCGCACGGCAAGGTCAACAAGATCGAGCCCGGTCCGTACGGCGCCGACACGGTGACCGAGGTCCTGGGCGGCGGCGACCACCTCGGCGGCCGGATGTTGACCGAGGACGGGCCCGACTGGGCCTTCACCGCGAAGGCCGTCACCGGGTGCACGGCGCTGGTCCTCACCCGGCAGGCCTTCCAGGAGATCCTCGCCCAGTCGGCCGAGCTGCGGGCGCATCTGGAGGACCGGCGGCGGAACGGCCCGGATCGCACGGTCAACGTCCACGGCGAGGCGGCGATCGAGCTGGCGGCCGGGCACGCGGGGGAGGTGGCGCTGCCCGGGACGTTCGTGGACTACGAGCTGGAGCCCCGGGAGTATGAGCTGAGCGTGGCGCAGACGGTGTTGCGGGTGCACACGCGGGTGGCGGATCTGTACAACGAGCCGATGAACCAGACCGAGCAGCAGTTGCGGCTGACGATCGAGGCGCTGCGTGAGCGGCAGGAGCACGAGCTGGTCAACAACCGTGAGTTCGGCCTGCTGCGGGGCGCCGACCCGGGCCAGCGCATCCACACCCGCTCCGGCCCGCCGACTCCGGACGACATGGACGCGCTGCTCGCCAAGGTGTGGAAGGAGCCGAGCCACATCCTGGCGCATCCGAAGGCGATCTCCGCGTTCGCCCGGGAGTGCAACAGCCGCGGCCTCTACCCCCAGACGATCGACTACCACGGAAACCGGGTCCCGGCCTGGCGCGGTGTGCCGATCCTGCCCTGCAACAAGATCCCGGTCAGCGACCGCGGACTGAGCTCGATCATGGCGATGCGGACCGGCGAGGCCGAGCAGGGCGTCATCGGCCTGCACCGCACCGGGCTGCCCGATGAGTACCAGCCGGGCGTGTCGGTCCGGTTCATGGGGATCAACGACAAGGCGATCATCTCGTACCTGGTGACGATCTACTACTCGGCCGCGGTGCTGGTGCCGGACGCCCTGGGCGTCATGGAGAGCGTCGAGCTCGGCTAGTGGAACCCGGTGAGGAGGACGAGCCGAAAGACCGATGATGCGACCCTTCGAACTACCCGACTTCTACGTGCCGCATCCGGCCAGGATCAATCCCCATCTGGAGGGCGCGCGCAGCCACACGAAGGCCTGGGCATGGGACATGGGCATGCTCGACCCCGGCCTGGGCGTCTGGGACGAGCGGCTTCTCGACGCCATGGACTACGGGCTCATGTGCGCCTACACCCACCCCGACGCCACCGCGCCCGAGCTTGACCTGATCACCGACTGGTACGTGTGGGTGTTCTTCTTCGACGACCACTTTCTCGAGATCTTCAAACGCGGCCGGGACATGGCCGGCGCCAAGGAGTACCTGGGCCGGCTCCCGTCCTTCATGCCCGTGCGGTACGGGGACCCGGGCACGGCGGTTCCGCCCGAGCCGGCCAATCCGGTCGAGCGGGGCCTGGCCGACCTGTGGGCCCGTACGGTGCCGGGCATGTCCATGGACTGGCGGGTCAGGTTCGCCGAGAGCACCGAGCACCTGCTGAACGAGTCCCTGTGGGAGCTGTCGAACATCGACGCCGGCCGCGTCGCCAACCCCATGGAGTACATCGAGATGCGGCGGCGGGTCGGCGGCGCCCCCTGGTCGGCGAACCTCGTGGAGCACGCCGTCGGGGCCGAGATCCCCGCACGTGTCGCCGGGGCCCGGCCGCTGCTGGTGCTCAGGGACGCCTTCGCCGACGCGGTCCACCTGCGCAACGACCTCTTCTCCTACCAGCGCGAGGTCGAGGAGGAGGGCGAGCTCAGCAACGGCGTGCTGGTCTTCGAGAGGTTCCTCGGCATGTCCGCGCAGGAGGCGGCCGACGCGGTCAACGACCTGCTCACCTCGCGACTGCACCAGTTCGAGAACACGGCGCTCACCGAGCTGCCGCCGCTCTTCGAGGAACACGCACTCGACCCGGGAGAGCGCCTGGCCGTTCTCGCGTACGTGAAAGGACTGCAGGACTGGCAGTCCGGCGGCCATGAGTGGCACATGCGCTCCAGCCGCTACATGAACGGCTCCGGCAACGGCACGGACGGCCCGGCCGACTCTCGCGCCCGGGAACAGGTGCTGGGTGGACCCACGGGGCTCGGCACCTCGTCAACGAACGTACGGCTCGCCGCCGGGTGGTACGCCCCGCGCCTCCTGGAACCGGGTCTCCTGGGGCCGGGCCTCCTGGGACCGGGCGGGATCAGGAGCTTCACGCATGTGCCGTACCAGCCGGCCGAGCCGCTCGCGCGCCCCCGGATCTTCCCGTCCGAGATGCGGCTCAACCCACACCTGGACCGGGCACGCCGGGAGAGCCTGGAGTGGTCCGGACGGATGGGGTTCTACGACCCGGCCCCGCGGGTGCCCGGGCCCGGCCTGTGGACGGCGCGCAAGAACGAGGGGTTCGACTTCGCGCTCTGCGCGGCCGCGATCGACCCGGAGATCTCCGCGGAGCGGTTGACGTTGTCGGCGGAGTGGCTCACCTGGGGGACGTACGGCGACGACTACTTTCCCGTCGCCTTCGGCCCGTCGCCCCGGGCGTTGGGCGACATGACCGGGGCCAGGGCGTTCCACGAACGGCTGCGGACGTTCATGCCGCTGGAACCCGGGGAGGCCACGCCGCCGGATCCGGCCAATCCGGTGGAACGCGCACTCGGGGACCTGTGGGCACGTACGGCACGGGCCATGCCGATGGACGGCCGGCGGTCGTTCCGGGCGGCGGTAGAGAGCATGACAGAGAGCTGGCTGTGGGAGCTGGCCAACCACATGCAGAACCGCATCCCCGATCCGGTCGACTACATGGAGATGCGCCGCAGGACCTTCGGGAGCGATCTCACCAGGGCGCTGACGCGGCTCTCCCACGGGCTGCGGCTTCCCGAGGAGATCTATCGGAGCCGCACGTTCCTCGGGCTGGAGAACGCCGCGGCGGACGTCGCCTGCCTGGTCAACGACGTCTTCTCGTACCAGAAGGAGGTCCAGTTCGAGGGCGAGCTGCACAACTGCGTCCTGGTCGCGCGGAGCTTCTTCGACTGCGACGTGCGCCGGGCGGAGGGCATCGTCCTCGACCTGATGGAGTCGCGGCTGCGGCAGTTCGAGCACCTGGCCGCGGTCGAGCTGCCCGTGCTGTTCGACGACCACGGTCTCGGTCCGGCGGACCGGGAGGCGCTGACCGGCTATGTGACGGGCATGCGGACCTGGATGGCCGCCGTCCACCTGTGGCACGACCGGACCCGGCGGTACGACGAGTCGGAGCTGGCCTGTCCGCCGGGACGGGGACCGATGCCGGGCGGCCGCAATGGGCCGGGCGGCCTCGGCGGGCTGGGCATGGCCGCCGCGCGGATCGTTCCGTCGCCGGTCACGGACGCGATGCGAAGGATGGTGAACGATGACGTCATCCGAAGCCGGTGATTTCCCGCCGGGCCGTACCGAGCCGGGCTTCATGGAGGACGGACGGACGAGCCTGGACACCGCGGCGGCGCGGAAGCTGGCGACGACCGCCAAGTCACCGCCGCGGACCCAGGAGATCACCTCACGCCATCTGATCCGGGTGCTGCCGTGGGTGGAGGCGACCGGCGGCGTCTACCGGCTGAACCGGCGCCGCACCTATGGCCGTCCCCTCCCCAGCCGGCTCGGTCACGGCCGATCCGGGCCGCGGGTGAACCGGTACGGCGAGGCGGCGATCGAGCTGGCGGCCGGGCACGCGGGGGAGGTGGCGCTGCCCGGGACGTTCGTGGACTACGAGCTGGAGCCCCGGGAGTATGAGCTGAGCGTGGCGCAGACGGTGTTGCGGGTGCACACGCGGGTGGCGGATCTGTACAACGAGCCGATGAACCAGACCGAGCAACAGCTGCGGCTGACGATCGAGGCGCTGCGTGAGCGGCAGGAGCACGAGCTGGTCAACAACCGTGAGTTCGGCCTGCTGCACAACGCCGATCCCCGCCAGCGCATCAGGACCCGCACCGGCACCGGACCACCGACGCCGGACGACCTCGACGAACTGCTCTGCCGGCGCAGGAAGTCCCGCTGCTTTCTGGCCCATCCCCGGGCGATCGCCGCGTTCGCCCGGGAGTGCAACAGCAGAGGTGTCTATCCCGACTCGGTGCGGGCGGGGACGGCCACCGTCATCGCGTGGCGCGGCGTGCCGATCCTGCCGTGCGACAAGATCCCGGTCAGCGACCGGGGGCTGAGCTCGATCCTCGTCATGCGGCTGGGGGAGGACGACCAGGGCGTCATCGGCCTGCACCGCACCGGGCTGCCGGACGAGTGCCAGCCGGGCGTGTCCGTCCGGCTCGCCGGCGTCGACGACAGGGCGATCGCGTCCTACCTCGTCACCGCCTATTATTCGGCGGCGGTCCTGGTGCCCGACGCCCTCGGCGTCCTCGACGGAGTCGACGTCATTTAAGTCGTGTTTCACGTCATTTCCTGCTGCGTGTGGCCCAGATGGCGCACGCCGCGGAGCTTTCTCGCAGGATCGGAACTTCCGCGGGGCCCGGACGCGGCGTCGGCGCCGCCCTACCCGCGGAAGTTCACAGGTAGACTTCAGCTAAGAGTTCCTCCCCCGCATCGCGATGCGTCCTTCTGGATCCACGCTCGTGACGGACGGCATTTTTGCAAAACTCCCTGGCCGAGTGCCCCGTCCGGGGCCTCGCCCAAAGGTGATCGTGGCTTTTCATAGCGTCCGATCCATACCAGATACCTGATATCAAGCGCCGGATATCGCCACTGGTGGGGGTTTTTCTGGGATTGAACCATATTTCTGAGCTATAGAAATTTGGAGGGTGTTCTGTAGGTGCTCTTGGTGAAAGTTTGGGGATCGGCCCGTTTTTTCGGGCTTCTTCACCCCCCATGCAGAGGAGTCACCAAGAGTGAATCCGACAATGAGGTCGGGTGCCGTCGCGGTGCTGGCGGCGGTCGCCCTGACCACGACTTCGCTGACGGCGGCCACCGCCGCCTCGGCTTCCGGCACACAGGCTTTCAACACACAGGCTTCCAACACACAGGCCTCCGCCCCCACACCGCCGCCGGCGTTCTCGCCGCCGAACGCCCAGCAGAGCAAGAGTGCCATCGCCAGCGCCGACAAGGCCCTCGCCGGGGACACGGCGGCGCTGTACAAGTCGGCCGATGACGAGTTCAAGCTGGTACGGAGCATCGCCGGCACCCGCGGCCTGCAGTACCTGAGCTACCAGCGCAGCTACCGCGGGCTGCCCGTCTACGGCGGCGACGTGATCGTGGCCACCGACAAGACCGGCCAGAGCGTCGACAC
>NZ_JBHMQT010000025.1:0-33530 GCF_042435035.1 Sphaerimonospora cavernae | reverse complement strand
ACCTACCGGTGGCTACCAGTCCCGAGTCTGCCGGATGGCGACTCTCTAACACTCATTAGGAGCAGGCGACCGTCGTGCAGCGCGTGACAGCTGTCTTGGTGCCGAGGAGCATGCCGGGGCCGTCTGTGCCGTACAGCCGGAACAGGGTGGCGGCCGGAGAGTCCGGCATGAGCAGGCTAGATAGGGCGGGGCCGCTCCGGGTGGTAGCCGTCCAGAATTCCCGGGCGAGTTTCTCACCCGCCTTCGGTACGGCCTGCGCCTTCACCTTGGGCGGCAGGACTTTCTGTCGTTTCGCCGCGGGCTGCGGCGGAGGCGCGGCCTCCGCCGGTTTCGTGGCCGATTCGACCGGTGGTGTGGCCTTGGCCGGTGCAGAGGGGGCAGCTCCGGCGGGTTTCGCCGCGACGCGGTTGACCGGCGGGGGAGATGTCACGGGTTCCGCCGGCTTGGCCAGACAGGACTCGCAGCCCAGCTTGGTTTTCGAGGCCACCAGTGGTTCCGGCTTGTCGCAGCTTGGGCAGCGCAATGCGGCGAACGCCCCGATCGGGGTCAGGTAGTCGAGCACCAGCGGATAGCGCCGGGAGCCGCGTAACACGTCGACG
The DNA here is from genome assembly GCF_042435035.1 of Sphaerimonospora cavernae. Lineage (NCBI taxonomy): Bacteria > Bacillati > Actinomycetota > Actinomycetes > Streptosporangiales > Streptosporangiaceae > Sphaerimonospora > Sphaerimonospora cavernae. Next base: position 32,931 of record NZ_JBHMQT010000025.1, on the reverse strand, counting down.
GGGAACCGGATCGCCGGCACCTGGACGACGTGCAGCCGGTACGGCCGGATCTCATGGTGGGCCTGGTATTTCTCGGCGATCTCGGTGAGCCGCCGGGCCCGTTCCTCCCGCGTGGCCGTGAGCCGCGCGGTCAGGATGGCGGCCCGCTCCTCGTCGGCGCCGCGGAGCCGGTTCTCGACGGAGGCGATCTGGTCGTCGTAGTAGTCGCGGGCTCGCTGCTGTTCCTGCCTGAACGCCGTCCGGGACTGCCCGGCGAGCGTGCCGCGCCGGGCGCGTGCGGTGGTCTCGATGATCTGATGCGCTTCGGTGAGCGCCTCCTCCAGCCCACCGGGCAGATCCATCCGCGGTTTCTCGGCAGGCGGAAGCCGCACGAGCCTGGACACCCAGGCGTCTGGAAGGGGCAGCCTGGAGCGCACGTCCAGCCAGCACTCCGCTCGCTCCTGGAAGTGATCTTCAGCTGAGAGAGAGTAACTGATCAGCACGCCGACCCGCAGCATCGGGCGTACTGTCGCGGCCGGGGAACCGGCCGGGTCGATCCGGCCATGGTCGACGGGGAACTGGTCGCGGGCCGCGGCCAGCAACACGTCCGCGTTGGGTGGTACGGAGGCGGGCGGAGTGAGCCCGACGATCCCGGCGTCTCCCTGAGCCAGCACCAGGTCCGCGGCCCGGGTGGGCGCGGGATGCCCGGTCGCCAGGAAGGTCAGGCCGTCCTCGCGGGCCGCGTCAGGGTCGGAGGTGACCGTCAGCTCACCAGGAAGGTCGAACTCCGCCGCGAGTGCCGGTGGCAGCAACACCAGGCTGCCGTCGATCACCGGCTCGGCCAGTCCGCCTTCCGCCTCGACATAGCGCAGCCAGAAACGCAGCCCCGAATCGGTTGTCATTCAGTCCTCGCCTACGAGAGCGTCGATCGAGCCCCGGCCCGCCAGGTAGTCGGCGCGGGCCCGCGCCAGATCATCGCCGAGTGATTCCAGCCGGGCTCCGAAGTCGTCATCGTCTCCAGCCGCGACGAGCGCGTCGAAGACCGAGGCCTCGAAGTCGAAGTCGTCGTCGACCCGGCCGAGGATCATGTCGAGCTCCCCGACGACCAGTTCGAACAGGTTGATCTTCCTTTCGAGGACATGCCGGATGCGCTGCTCGATCGTGCCGCGGGCGACGAGGTTGGTGAGGAGCACGTCGTGGGTCTGGCCGACCCGGTGCAGCCGGCCCAGCCGCTGCTCGATCTGCATCGGGTTCCACGGCAGGTCCATGTTGATCATTACGTGGCAGAACTGCAGGTTCCGGCCTTCGCCCGCGGACTCGGTGGACAGCAGCACCGGCGCTTCGTCGCGGAACGACGCGACCGCCTTGTCCTTGTCGTGCCGGGAGAGGCTGCCGTGGTAGACGGCGGCGGGGATCCCTTCCCCCGCCAGCGCCTGAGTGAGGCCGTCCAGCGTCTGCCGGTAGGCGGTGAAGACCAGGACCTTCTCATCCCGCTCGACGAACGGCTTCAGCCGGCGCAGCAACTCGGCGGTCTTCTCATGCCGCTGTACGGCCTGTGCCGCCGAGGCGAGCTCATCCCAGCCGATCTTGGCCAGGGTGGGCGCGACCGCGGCGGGACTGGAACCGGCCAGCTTGGCCAGGCTGCGCAGCGTGAACCGGTGGCTGTGCGCCGCACCCCGGGCTTCGGAGCGGATCCGCCGCAGCAGGGCGGAGTAGAACGCGGCCTCCTCATCGGCAGGTGTGATCAGCGCGGTCTCGGCGAGCCGCTGCGGCAGCAGCACCGCCACCTCGCTGCGGCGGTGCCTAACCATCACCTCACGGGTCCGGGCCCGCAACTCGCTGGGATTGCGCGGCGTGTCCCCGCCGCCGTGCCTGGTTTTGAACTGGGCGGCTGTGCCGAGCAGACCTGGCGAGACGATGCTGATCAGCTCGTACAGGTCCTGGAGCTTGTTCTCCACGGGGGTGGCGGTCAGCAGCAGGTAGTGGCGGCCACGGAGTTCCCTGGCCAGCTTGCCCGAGGCGCTGCGTGCGCCGCGTACCCGGTGCGCCTCGTCTATGATCACGATGTCCCATGGCTCGGCGGTGAGTCTGGAGCGCAGCGGATCGCGCCGGGCCGTGGCGAGCGAAGCCACCACGACGGATCCGTCGTGGTCCCAGCCCTTGCCGGTCGCCACGGTGGTGGGGAGACCGAACTTGCGTCCGAGCTCCTCGCCCCACTGGCCGACCAGTCCTGCCGGGGTGACGACGAGTGAACGGGCAGCCATGCCGCGGGCGCGCAGCTCCGACAGGACCAGCCCGGCCTCGATCGTCTTGCCCAGGCCCACCTCATCGGCCAGGATGGCCCGTCCCCGCATGCGGCGCAGCACCGTTTTCGCGGCAGCGACCTGGTAGTCGAACGGCTCGAAGCCCAGCCTCGGGACCGAGAGAAGGGTGTCGAATCCCGGCCGGTTCCACACATCGGCGGCATCCTGCACGAGCGAAGCGCGATCCGGGTTCACCGGACGATTCAACTGATCAAGCAGAGACCGGTAGAGGCTGAGCGGCATAGGTGAGTCTCTCGGCGAGAAAGGTTCGGGGAGAAGATCGGGGAGGGTTAAGCCTAGCGAGGTTTGGAGTCGGTGCGTAACCGGTTCGGGGCCGAGGGTGGTGGCCGAGGCGCCGACGCGCAGGCCGTACATGGAGCGGCCACTCGGCATGACGGGGTGTTCTCGCCGGCTCCGGCGACTTGCTGGAGCGGGCCACCGACGAAGCCGAGGAAGATCCCCTGCCCGAGGAGATCATCGCCGACCTCCGCCGTACGGCATCGACCAGCGCCTAGAAGGCCCTTCCTCGATCTGCTGACCGCTTACGGCTCCGCCTGGGGCATACGCGAACTGGTCGATCCTTACTCCTCGATCTCGGAGTGTGATATAACAAGCGCTTGATTGGCGACATGGGGGTACGTCCAAGCACTTCCCGAGGCCGCCGTTCCAGATCGGAAGGGAGTGAGATGGCTGAGACGCCGGACCGCCGGACCGCCATTCTCCAGCAGGCGGCCGCCATGTTCGCCGGCAAAGGGATCGCGTCGACGACCGTACGGGAGATCGCCGACGCCGTCGGGATGCTTTCCGGCAGCCTCTACCACCATTTCAAGTCCAAGGACGAGATGGTGGACGCGATTGTGACCAGCTACCTGGACGACCTCACGTCTCGGTACGAGAAGATCATGGCGGAGGTCTCCGGTCCGCGCACGCAGTTGGCCGAACTCATCCGCGGCTCGCTGGTGGTGATGGAGGCACACCCGCACGCCAGCGAGCTCTATCAGAACAGCGGCAATCACCTGCCCTCGCTGCCGTCCTTCGATCAGATCAAACGCGCCGCCGGCGTCATCCATGAGACCTGGGTCGGTGTTCTCGAGGCCGGTGTCGCCTCCGGGGACTTTCGTTCGGACATTTCACCACGCGTCATGTACCGGCTGATCCGTGACGCGCTCTGGCTCTCGGTCCGCTGGTTCAAGCCCACGGAGCAGTACTCCCCGGAACGGTTCGCCGACGACATCGTCTCCCTCTTCCTGCACGGTCTGAGCCCGCGCTGAGAGCCGGTGGTCACCGGCCGCCCTGGCAATTCAACCAAGCGCTTGCTACATTCAGTCGCAGCGCTTATGCCTTGACGTTCGTCTCCGGGAGCAGCCGATGAGTCATGTCGTCCAGACCGGCCTGGGACTGTCCGCCGCGGTGGGCGGCTGGCTCGCCGCCCATGTCCCGGGGCTCCGGGCGCCGGTCGAGTTCTCCAGGCTGGCCGGGGGCCGGTCCAACCTGACGTTCCTGGTCACCGATGCCGCGGGCGTACGGTTCGTGCTGCGTCGGCCGCCGCTGGGGGACCATCCGGCGAACGCGCACGACGTCCTGCGCGAGGCCCGCATACTCCGTGCGGTGGCGGGCGAGATGCCGGTGCCGGCCGTCCTCGCGGTGTGCGAGGACCCCGCTGTCACCGGGGCCCCGTTCGTCGTGATGGAGCACCTGGACGGCCTGGTGCTGCGCGACCCGGCCGGCGTGGAAGCGGCCTTCCCGGTCGGTGACCGCGGGCGGATCGGTCCGGCGCTGATCGACGCCATGGCCGCCCTGCATTCGGTCGACCCGGCCCGCCTCGGGCTGGGCGGCCTGGCCGAGCGGCGCGACCATCTCGCCCGGCAGCTGCGCCGCTGGCACGACAACTGGCGCAAGACGACCATCCGCCCGCTTCCGGACCTCGAGCGGGCCCACGCCCGGCTGGTGGAGCACATTCCAGAGCAGCGGCGGACCGGGATCGTGCACGGCGATTTCCGGCTGGACAACTGCCTGCTCGACACCGGAGGCACGGTGCTGGGCATCCTCGACTGGGAGCTCACCACGATCGGCGACCCGCTGGCCGACCTCGGACAGTTCCTGGTCTACTGGGCCGAGCCCGGCGACGCGCACACCGCGCTGCACACCCCGCCGACCGGACTGGCCGGATTCGCCTCCCGGGACGACCTGTGCGCCCGGTACTTCGCCGGCCTCGGCGTCGACCCCGCCCCGGTGGACTACTACCTGGCCTTCAACTGGTGGAAAACCGCCTGCATCGTGGAGAACGTCTACACCCGCATGCTCTCCGGCGCGATGGGCGCCACCGATCGGAGCCCGGAGTCGTTCGGCGAGCAGGCGGCCGGACTGGCCGCCCAGGCCTGGCGGTACGCCTCCCGGCTGCGCTGACGCCGAACGCCGCGAGCATCTCGCTCAACGGGATGCTCCGGACGGCGGGGCCGGCTGCTCTTACCTTGGGCGCGATGTCGGGGACCCCGATCGAGCGGCCGAATGGATCTGGACGGAGCCGGTCGATCGTTGACCTTTCACCAAGCGCTTGCTAGGTTGCTTTCACATCTCGCTGGACCCGAGGGAGCACAACCATGAATCCGCAGCCCTCACCCGACTCGCCGGTGCTCGTGACCGGCGCCGCCTCCGGCATCGGAGCGGCGTGTGCGGCCGCGATCGCGGCCTGCGGCCGGCCGGTGGTCCTGTGGGACCTGGATCCCGCGGCGGTGACCGAGGCCGGCGCCCGGCTGGAAGCGGCGGCCGAGGTCCCGGTTCTGGCGGCGGCGGTGGACGTGTCGAAGCCGGAGCTGTACGCCGGGGCGCTGGACGCCGCCCGGAGCGTGGTCGGGCCGATCGGCGGTTTCGTCCACTGCGCCGGGGTGGTCGACTCCACCCCGATGTCCCGGCTGAGCGCCGAGGCGTGGCGGCGGGTGCTGGAGGTCAACCTCACCGCGTTCGGTTTCCTCACCGCCGCCCTGATCGCCGACCTGACCTCGCGAGACGGGTCGAGCGTCGTCGGGATCGGCTCGGTCAACGCCCTGGTCGGGCAGGGCGCGATCCCGTCCTACAGCGCTTCCAAGGCGGGCGTCCTCGGTCTGGTCCGTTCTCTGGCGGCCGAACTGGGACCCCGCGGGGTCCGGGTCAACGCCGTGTGCCCCGGATACATCGCCACCCCCATGCTCAGCCGCAGCCTGGAGGACGCGGGCCGGGCCGGGCGGATGGCCGGGCTCGCCATGCTCAAGCGGGTGGGACGCCCTGAGGAGGTCGCGAGCGTCGTCCGGTTCCTTCTCAGCGGCGAGGCCTCCTTCGTCACCGGGAGCACGATCATGGTGGACGGCGGCGTGACGGCGAACGACGCGATGGCGGCGCTGGCATGACCGGGGCGCAGAACGGTCAGGCCGGGCGCCGGCCGAACGTGGTGATGATCGTCCTCGACGACACCGGGTTCGCCCAGCTGGGGTGCTACGGATCGGACATCGAGACCCCGAACATCGATCGGCTGGCCGACGAGGGCCTTCGGTACAACAACTTCCACGTGACCGCCCTGTGCTCGCCCACCCGGGCCTCCCTGCTGACCGGGCGCAACCACCATCGGGTGGGGATGGGGTGGCTGACCGACGTCCCGTGCCCGGAGCCCGGCTACAGCGCGAAGATCTCTCCGGCGGCGGGCACGCTGCCGGCGGTGCTCAGGGCATCGGGATACAGCACGTTCGCGGCCGGTAAGTGGCATCTTGCCCCGCGGTGGGAGGTCAACCCCGCCGGGCCGTACGACCGGTGGCCGCTGGGGCTCGGCTTCGAGCGCTTCTACGGGTTCCTCAGCGCCGAGACGTCCCAGCGGACGCCCACGCTGGTGCGGGACAACTCCTACGTCGCTCCGCCCCGCGGTCCTGAGGAGGGCTACCACCTGACCGAGGACCTCGCCGACGAGACCATCGCCTTCATCCGCGACCAGCAGCAGAACTGCCCGGCCAAGCCGTTCTTCGTCTACCTGGCCACCGGCGCGATGCACGCCCCGCTGCAGGCCCCCGAGCAGTGGGTCCAGCACTACCGGGGACGATTCGACCAGGGCTGGGACGTCTGGCGCGAAGCGGTCGTACGGCGCCAGCGCGAGCTGGGCATCCTGCCTCCCGGCGCCGAGCCGACGCCGAGGCCGCCCTGGGTGCGTCCCTGGGAGGAGATGGACGAACAAGAGCGCCGGGTGTGCGCACGCGGGATGGAGATCTTCGCGGCCTACCTGAGCCACACCGACGCCCAGATCGGCCGGGTGCTGGACTACCTGCGGGAGATCGGCCGGCTCGACGACACCATCGTCATGCTGGTGTCGGACAACGGGACCAGTTCCGAGGGCGGGCCGGACGGATCGCTCAACTACCACGGCCTGCGGATCGACCGCGACGCCAACCGGGAGCTGACGCTGGGCGGGCTCGACGAGATGACGGGCCCGAGATCATACGTGCAGTACTCCTGGGGCTGGGCGTGGGCGGGCAACACCCCGTTCTGGCTCTGGAAACGCTTCACCGCGCTGGGCGGGGTCAGGACGCCACTGGTGGTCCACTGGCCGTCCGGGATCGCCTCCGGGGGCCAGGTGCGCCGACAGTTCTGCCACGCGGTGGACCTGATGCCCACCCTGCTGGAGGCGGCCGGGATCGAGCCGCCCGAACGGCTCGCCGGGGTGGAACAGATGTCCTTCGACGGCGCGAGCATCGGCCGTACCTTCGCCGATCCGCAGGCGCCCGCCCCGCGCGACAGCCAGTACTTCGAATGCTCGGGATCGCGCTCGATGTATCACCGGGGCTGGCAGATCCGGACCGACCATGTGGGGCCGACGCCCGCCCTGGAACGGGAGATGATCCCGGGCAGCCACGACTTCGACACCGACCGGTGGTCACTGTTCAACCTGGAGGAGGACTTCGCGGAGACCCGCGACCTGGCCGACGAGCACCCGGAGATCGTCGACCGGCTCGTCGAGATGTGGCGGACCGAGGCCGGCCGCAACCAGGTCCTGCCCCTCAACGACGGGTACTCCTTCAGACCCCAGATGCCGCGCCCGGACACCCACCGGCAACCGCCGCGAGTCGTGTACCGGCCGGGGAGGGGACCGGTGTCGGAGTTCCTGCACCCGGTCCTCACCGAGGGGTTCCGGATGACGGCGCACCTCGAGCTCGGCACGCCGTCCGCCGACGGCATGATCGTCGCCGTCGGCGACTGGACGCAGGGACTGGCGTGGTATCTGCTCGACGGCCGCATGGTGGCGGTGTGCAACCTCGCCGGCGTCGAGCACCGGCTGTCCGCGCCGCAACGGCTGGGAACCGGCCGGCACGAGGTGACGCTGTCCTACCGGAAGACGGCCGCGGGCGGCGTGTTCCACCTGCACCGGCACGGCCGGCAGGTGGCTGAGCTTCCGGTCCCCGGCCCGCTGCCGGCGCGCTGGCAGATCGGCGGCCCCGGCCTGTTCGTCGGATGCGACACCGGCTTTCCCGTCAGTGACGACTACCGGCCGCCGTTCGACTTCCAGGGCGTGCTCGAGCGCGTGGTCGTCGAGAGCGTCGTCTCGGACGACGCCGAGGATCAGCCGGTCCCGGTGGCGGTGGAGCTCCGTCACGAGTGAGGTCGCCAGGTGACGACACCCGACGCCCCCAGTGCAGCATTCGGCCCGATGGCCGTGACGACAACTTCTGAAAGGTGAAGCATGAGCACGGACTCGCGTCCCCGCTTGGACGTTCTGGTCATCGGAGCCGGGTTCGCCGGGCTGTACGCGATCCACGCGGCACGCCGGGCCGGCCTGGACGTTCTCTGTCTCGAAGCCGGTGCCGGCGTCGGCGGCACCTGGTACTACAACCGCTACCCCGGCGCGCGCTGCGACGTGGAGAGCATCGACTACTCCTACTCCTTCGACGAGGTGCTCCAGGACGAATGGGAGTGGAGCGAGCGCTACGCCACCCAGCCGGAGATCCTCGCCTACATCGAGTACGTGGCCGAGCGTTTCGACCTGCTCAGCAGCGTCCGGCTGGAGACCCGTGCCGTCAGCGCGCATTTCGACGAGCGGACCCCGACCTGGCGGGTGTGCTCGGAAAGCGGTGAAGAGTTCGAGGCCCGCTATCTGTTGTGCGCCACCGGGTCGCTGTCCGCGCCGAACAAGCCGGCCATCCCCGGCGTCGACGACTTCGCCGGCGAGGTCTACTACACCGCCGAGTGGCCGCACACCGAGCCGGACCTGGCCGGCAAACGGGTTGGCCTGATCGGCACCGGCTCGTCGGGGATCCAGTCGACCCCGCTGCTCGCGGCACGGGCCAAGCAGCTCACCGTCTTCCAGCGGACCCCGAACTACAGCGTGCCGGCCCTGAACCGGAACTTCACGCCGGCCGACCAGGTCAGGATCCGCGAGGAGTATCCGGAGCGACGCAGCAAGTCCAGGCGCAGCGGCGGCGGCTCGCCGTACGTCGCCTACCCCAAGAACGGCGTCGACTGCACGCCCGAGGAGCGCCAGGCGGCGCTGGAGAAGGGGTGGACGACGGGCGGCGTGCTCTTCGGCAAGACCTTCCCCGACCAGTACGTCAACGAGGAGACCAACCGCTACGCCGCGGACTTCTTCGAAGCGAAGATCCGGCGGATCGTGCACGACCCGGCGACCGCCGGGGACCTCATCCCGGACGACCACCCGATCGGCACGAAGCGGATCTGCACCGACTCGGGGTACTTCGAGACGTTCAACCGGGACAACGTCGCCCTGGTGAACCTGCGCAAGGACCCGATCGTCCGGATCACCGAGTGGGGGATCAAGACCGAGGGCGCCGCCCACGAACTCGACGTCCTGATCTTCGCCACCGGCTTCGACGCGATGACCGGGGCGCTGCAGCGCATCGACATCCGGGGAACCGGCGGGGCGTCGTTCCGCGAGGCCTGGCGCGAGGGACCTGTCAGCTACCTGGGCTACCAGGTGCCGGACTTCCCCAACCTGTTCATCGTGAGCGGTCCGGGATCGCCCGCCGTGCTGGCGAACATGGTGCTCGCCGCCGAGATGCAGATCGACTGGCTGCTCAAGCTGATCCATCACGCCGACGAGACGGGCGCGAACCGGATCGAGCCCCGCGCGGACGCCGCCGCGAAGTGGACCGCCCACGTCCAGGAGGCGGCGGACCAGACCCTCTTCCCCCGCGCGAACTCCTGGTACGTCGGCGCGAACATCGAGGGCAAGCCGCGCACGTTCATGCTCTACGTGCGCGGCCTCGGAACCTACGCCGGCGTCTGCGAGGAAGTCGCCGAGAACGGCTACGAGGGCTTCGTGCTCACCTCGCACAGCCCCGCGCCGGCACACTGATCGAAAGGTTCGGAACATGCGTGAGTCGTTGCGGGGCAAGGTCGCCGTCATCACCGGAGCCGGCCGCGGCATCGGACGGGCCAGTGCCGTACTGTTCGCCGCGGAAGGGGCGAGCGTCGTGGTGAGCGACATCGACCCGGCGACCGCGGCCGGCACCGTCGACGCCATCACCGGCTCCGGGGGGACGGCCGTGGCAGTCTCCGCCGACGTGACCGTACAGGAGCAGGTCGCCCACCTGGTCGACGTCGCCGTCGAGCGGTACGGCCGCCTCGACGTCATGTTCAACCACGCGGGCGGCACCACCCCCGCTCCGGTCCACGAGGTGACCTCGGAGCAGTTCCACCACATCGTCGAACTGAACCTCGGGTCGATGTTCTACGGGGTGCGGGCGGCCCTGCCGGTGATGATGGAACAGAGGTCCGGGGTCATCCTCTCCACGACGTCGGGCGGCGGCATCGGGGCGGTGCCGGGGCTGGGGATCTACGGGGCCGCCAAGGCGGGGATCATCGCGTTGACCCGCAGCGTCGCCGCGGAGTACGGCCGGTACGGCATCCGGGCCGTCGCGATCTCGCCCGGATCCATGGACACCCACGGCTTCCGGCAGTGGCTGAACGCGCTGCCCGGCTCCGACGAGGACTACTTCAGCCAGATCCCCTCGGGCCGCCTCGGCGTCGACCAGGACATCGCCCACGTGGCCGCCTTCCTGGCCGGTGACGCGGCCGCGTACGTCAACGGCATCACCGTTCCGGTGGACGGGGGGACCACCGGCCTGCTCGCCATCCCCCACGTCACCGCCTGACCGTTGGTGCCGGGGGAGACGAAGATGCTCGCGACCAAGATTCCAGATATCGAGGTGGTGGAATGATGGACGTCGGCCAGACCAACGACGACCTGCTCATCAGGGGACTCATCGGGCACGCTGCGCGACTCGCGGACGAGGGCGACCCCGACGACTACCGCACGGTCTACACCCACGACGCCACCTGGACGTTGGGGGAGAGCTCGCAGTCCGGCATTGAGGAGATCGTCGCGAACGCCCGTCGGCTACGCGCCGGGGGCGTCAGCGGACCCGGTACGGCGACTCGCCACCTCGTGGTCCCGCTGGAGGTGACCGTGGACGGTGACACGGCCACGGCCGTGTCGTACTTCCTCTTCTTCGCCGACACCGATTCGGCGCCCACGGCGCGCATGTTCGGCGTCTACACCGACGAGTTCGTCCGTACCCTCGACGGGTGGCGGATCCGGCGACGTGTGAGCCGTGCCGGATGACCTACGGCAACCGGATCTGCGTGAGCGGCATGGCTGCGGTCTCCTGGCCGCTGCCGGAGGAGCTCGAGATGTACCGGCGTACCGGTACGGACCTGGTCGGCCTCACCGTGCCGAAGCTCGCCGCCTGCGGTTGGCCGGCCGCCTACGACGTGATCGGCCGCAGCGGCGTGGACGTCGAATACCTGGTGCACCCGTTCACCGCCGATCCCGATGACGGCGACGGCTGGACCGAGCAGGTGCACAGCCTGATGGCCGCGGTGGACGCGGCGGAACGGATCGGTGCCCGTACGGTGTACCTGACCGTGGGACCGTCGGGAGATCTGTCCTGGGAGGAGGCCGCGGACCGGTTCACCCGCCGGATGGCGCCGGCGGTCGAACACGCGGGTGAGGCGGGGATCGCGCTGGCCCTGGAGAACACGATGTCGGTGCGGTGTGACCTCAGCTTCATCCACACTGTCCGGGACGCCGCCGAACTGGCCCGCAGGCTCGATGTGGGGCTGTGCGTCGACCTGTACTGCTGCTGGCAGGAGGGCGGGCTGCGGTCGACCTTGCGCGCGGAGGTCGACCGGATCCGGCTGCTGCAGGTGAGCGACTTCAAGGTCGGCACGTTGAGCTTTCCGAACCGCTGGGTTCCCGGCGACGCGGACCTGCCGATGGCCAGGCTGCTCGACGACACGCTGGCGGACGGCTACCGGGGAACCGTGGACGTCGAACTCGCCGGGCCGGCGATCGACGCCGAAGGGGCCGAGAGCGCGCTGACCCGCGGCGTGGCCTGGACGGCGACGCGCCTGGGACGCACCGGCTGAGGCTGCTCCAACGAAGTGACTTCTCCGCTCGCGGAAGGGAGCGGAGAAGTCACGTGGTGGTAGTTCTCGCCGGAATTCAAGGCATGCGTCATCGGTGGTCGACTCCTCGCGGTCCCGCATCGCGCCGGAGGGACTCCCGTCCCCCCGGCGTCCAGGCGGATTGATCCGAAATCAGCGGTATCGCCGCAGTTCCTGGCGGGCGACGGTCCGGATGTGCACCTCGTCGGGGCCGTCGGCGATGCCGAGGATCCGCGCGCTGGCCCACATGCGGGCGATCGGGAAGTCCTCCGTCACCCCGCCCCCGCCGTGGGCCTGGATGGCCCGGTCCAGTACGGCGCGGGCCACGCGGGGCGCCACCACCTTGATGGCGGCGATCTCGGTGGCCGCTCCCTTGGCGCCCACCCGGTCGATCATCCACGCGGCCTTGAGCACCAGCAGCCGGGCCTGCTCGATCTCCATGCGGGACTCGGCGATCCAGGTCCGCACCACACCCTGATCCGACAGCGGCCCGCCGAAGGCGTCTCGGGACATGGTGCGGCGCACCATCAGTTCCAGTCCGCGTTCGGCCATGCCGAGCGTGCGCATGGCGTGGTGGATCCGGCCCGGGCCGAGCCGGGCCTGGGCGATGGCGAAGCCGTCGCCCTCTCCACCGAGCAGGTTGGTCGCGGGCACCCGTACGTCGGTGAAGCGGATCTCGCAGTGGCCGTGCTGGTCGTGGTAGCCGAAGATGGGCAGCGACCGGATGATCTCGACACCCGGCGTCGCGACCGGGACCAGGATCATCGACTGCTGTCGGTGCGGCGCCGCCTGCGGGTCGGTCTTGCCCATCAGGACCAGCAGCTCACAGCGCGGGTCGGCCGCGCCGGTGGTCCACCACTTGTGCCCGTTGATCACGTATTCGTCGCCGTCGCGGACGATCGACGTGCTGATGTTGCGGGCGTCGGAGGAGGCCACCCCGGGTTCGGTCATCGAGAAGCCCGAGCGGATCCGCCCGTCCAGCAGCGGCTCCAGCCAGCGGGCCTTCTGTTCCGGCGTGCCGAACAGGTGCAGCAGTTCCATGTTGCCGGTGTCGGGGGCGGCGCAGTTCAGCGCCTCCGGGGCGATGTACGGCGACCGGCCGGTCATCTCGGCCAGGTAGGCGTACTCGAGGTTGGACAGTCCAGAGAGATCCGGCAGGAACAGGTTCCACAGGCCCAGCCGGCGCGCCTCGGTCTTCAGCTCCTCGACGATGGGCGGCAGCACGTGGCTGCGCGGGCCCGCCTCCTCGAGTTGCGCCGCATACACCGGTTCGGCCGGATAGACCCGCTCGGTCATGAAATCGCCGAGTGTGGCAAGCAGTTCGAGGGCTCGTTCGCTCGGGCCCAGATCCATTTGACGCAGCTCCATTCCCGCCTGCGCGGGCCCGGTCGTGGTCATGGCATCTCTCCGGTTCGAAGGACGATCTTTCCTTTTGCCTCGCGGTTCATCACCACGGCGAGTGCGGCGGCCGCCTCGGCCAGCGGATAGCGGCGGTCGATGTGCGGACGCAGCAGGCCCGCGGAGTACCACTCGAGCAGCCGGGACATGTTCTCGGCGTTGGCCCCGGGATTGCGGCCGGCCCACGCGCCCCACAGGACGCCGAGCAGCTCGCCCTCCTTCAGCAGCAGCCGGTTCATTCCCACCCGGGGGATGTCGCCGGAGGCGTAGCCGACGGTCAGGTACCGGCCGCCCCAGGCCAGCGCCCGCACCGCGGTGTCGGCCGCCGTGCCGCCGACCGGGTCGTACACCACGTCCACCCCGGCGCCGCCGGTGATCTCTTTCAGCCGCGAGGCCAGGTCGGTCTCCCGGTAGTCGATCAGCTCGTCGGCCCCGTGCTCGGCGCACAGGTTCAGCTTCTCCTCGCTGGAAGCGGCCGCGATCACCCGGGCGCCGAGGACCTTGCCGATCTGCACGGCGGTCAGCCCGACCCCGCCGGAGGCGCCCAGCACCAGCAGGGTCTCGCCTGCCCGCAGCCGTGCCCGGTCGACGAGCCCGTGGTAGGAGGTGCCGTAGACCACGGGGAAGGCCGCGGCGTGGTCCAGGTTCATGTCGTCGGGGATCGGGTGCACCCGCTCGGCGGTGACGACGACCTGTTCGGCATATCCGCCGATGCCGCAGAAGGCCATGACCCGATCGCCCGGGGCGGGTCCGGTCACCCCCTCGCCGACCGCGCGGACGATGCCGGCCACCTCCGAGCCCGGGCTGAACGGCAGCGGCGGCTTGGTCTGGTAGGTGCCGGCGACGATCAGCCCGTCGGGGAAGTTCACCCCGGCGGACCGTACGTCCACCACGACCTGGCCGGGCCCCGCGACGAGGTCGGGCACCTCGTCCGCCACCAGGTTCTCCGGCCCGCCGAGCTCGCGGCACAGCATCGCCTTCACAGCCGGTCTGCCTCCCCATCAGGCTGTGCGCCGGGCAGCACGAACGTCGACCAGGCCGTCACGGCCTTGCCGCCGGTCTGGCGGCGGCAGGTCAGCTCGACGTCCACCCGCCGTTCGCCCTCGTGGTCGTACTCGCGGACCACCTCGCCGCCGCAGGTGAGCACGTCGCCGGGCCAGACCTGCTCCAGGAAGCGGATCCGGAAGTTGCGCACGTTCTCGGCGCCCAGCCAGTTCGTCGCGTAGGTGCCCAGCAGGCTTGCCTGCCACATCCCGACCGAGAAGGGGGTCGGGAAGCCGGCGGCCTTGGCGAACTCCTCGTCGTGGTGGATCGGGTTCATGTCTCCCGACGCGCCCTGGTAGCGGACGAAGTCGGTACGGGTCACCGGGCCGACCACCCACGGGTCGGGTGCTGCGGGAACGGTCATGACTCCTCCGCCGGGGGTCGTGCGGTCTCGACGCCGGTCAGCTTGGCCTGGGCGACCAGGCGGCCGGTCTCGTCGCGGAATTCCGTGATCATCACGGCGAACGTCAGCTCACCGCCGCGGCGGCCCTGCTTGGTGTAGATCTCGCTGATGTGCGACTGACAGGTCAGGCGGGTGCCGGCGCTCGGCGGCGGCCCGAAGAACGTGTACTCCTGCTCGGCGTGCAGGCCGCGCTTCTGGTCCAGTTCCACGGCCGACCAAGGGTTGGCATCGCCCGTACCCCAGAAGAACGTCGTGGTCAGGAACGTCGGCGGGACGACGGGCTGTTCGGCGTCCAGGTACGCCGGGTCGGTCGATCCGGTGGCGCGGGCGAACTCGCGGATCTTGCCGCGCTCCACGTCCATCCGGAACGGGACGCCCTGTGTGCCGACGGCATTGGGATTGGCCATCTGGTGCTCCTTCCGGTCACGCGTGCCGGTTGCCGGGTTCGGGCTGGAGGGTCGGTT
Source organism: Sphaerimonospora cavernae (assembly GCF_042435035.1). NCBI lineage: Bacteria > Bacillati > Actinomycetota > Actinomycetes > Streptosporangiales > Streptosporangiaceae > Sphaerimonospora > Sphaerimonospora cavernae. The sequence goes on along the minus strand of NZ_JBHMQT010000025.1, from coordinate 17,923 downwards.
CAGCCACGGCTGCGCAGTTCCTTGTCGATGTCGGCGACGGTCCACCGGGCGCCACGGTCGACGGTCCAGGCGTAGCTCCAGCCGGCGAACTGCCGGATCTCGCCGCCCTTGGCGTAGTACACCTGCCCGTTGACCGGGCAGTCCTCGGTGAGCAGCCAGGCCACCAGGGGGGAGACGTTGCCGGGGTGGTACACGTCGAAGGCCTCGGGATCGGCCGGCGCGGCCACCATCTCCGCGATGCCGGGCACGTTCTCGGTCATCCGGGTGCGGGCGACCGGGGTGACGGCGTTGACCCGGACCCCGTACCGGCCCAGTTCCTGGGCCAGGATCACCGTCAGCGCGGCGATGCCCGCCTTGGCCGCGCCGTAGTTGCTCTGGCCGACCGCGCCGATCAGACCTGAGGTGGAGGGCACGTTGACCACCGAGGCGGTCGGCCGGCGACCCGCCTTGGACTCGTTGCGCCAGTGCTCGGCGAAGACCCGGGCGGGCGCGAACGTGGCGCGCAGCTGGCCCCGGATCACCGCGTCCCAGTCCTCTTCGGACATGTTGACGAACATCCGGTCGCGCAGGACGCCGGCGTTGTTGACCAGGCCGTGCACGGCGCCGAACTCGCCGCGGGCCAGTTCCAGCAGCTCCCGGGCGCCCTCCAGGGTGGCGGCGTCGGCGGCGCTGGCCACCGCCTGCCCGCCGGCGGCCCGGATCTCCTCGGCGACGGCCTGAGCGAAGGCGGGGTCACCGCCGCGGCCGTCGGCGTCGGCGCCGTTGTCGTTGACGACGACCTTGGCACCCTCGGCGGCCGCGAGCAGCGCGTGCTCCCGGCCGATTCCGCGACCGGCACCGGTGATCACCACGACGCGGTCGTTCAATGCGGACATGTGGCAGTCCTCCTGATAAGAGTTCGGTTGTTCAAGGTGCGGCTGTGCAAAGGTGACGGCTGTTCAGGGCGACGGTGCCGCGGCCGGGGGACCGGTGCCGGGACGTCAGGCGCCGAGCCGGCGCAGCACGTCCTCGGCCTCGGCCATGATCCTGTCGATCAGCTCCCGGCAGCTCGGCAGGTCGTCGATCAGGCCGACGACCTGCCCGGTGGCCATCACCCCGATGTCGGGGCGGCCCTCCAGCAGCGCGGCCCGGTAGAGCATGGGGGCGTTGGCGGCCATCACCACCTGGCTCCAGGTCAGATCGCGGCTCTTCTTCATCGCCAGGCCTTCCCGGATGATGTCCGACCATCGGGTGCCGGAGATCTTCTGGAACGCGACGCCGTTCCGGGCGGCCCGCAGCAGCCGTCCCGGCCCCGAGGTCCGCAGCAGCCTGTCGATGGTGCCGGCCCTCAGCACCCGCTGGGGCACCCCGTCCACCTCGGTGGTCAGCACGGTGTCGTTCACCGTCTTGGACAGGTAGACCTCCTTCACCGCCTGCGCGACAGGGGAGTCGGTGGTCAGCAGGAAGCGGGTGCCCATCGCGATGCCGGCCGCGCCGTAGGACAGGGCGGCGACCAGGCCGCGGCCGTCGAAGAAGCCGCCGGCCCCGATCACCGGGATGTCGACGGCGTCGACGACCTGCGGCAGCAGCAGGCTGGTCGGGACGCCGCCGGTGTGGCCGCCGCCTTCGCCGCCCTGGACGATGACGGCGTCCACGCCCCAGGCCGCGACCTTCTCCGCGTGGCGGCGGGCGCCGATCGACGGCACCACGACCAGGCCGGCGTCCTTGCACTTGGCGATCAGGTCCTGCCGGGGCGCCAACGCGAACGAGGCGACCTTCACCCCGGTCGAGATCAGCAGGTCGATGCGGCGTTCCACGTCCGGCTGGTCGGCGCGGATGTTGACGCCGAAGGGATTGTCGGTCTTCGCCTGGATCGTCTCGATGGCCGTGACGAGTTCCTCATACGACAGCAGGCCGGCCGACAGGATGCCCAGACCGCCGGCGTTGGCGGTGGCCGCGGTCAGGGCGGGGTCTGAGACATAACCCATCCCGGTCTGCACGATCGGGTATTTCACCCCGAACAGCTCGCACGCCCTGGTGTGCAGAACAGAGGCGGCCGGGTCCGCAGCGGGGTCCGCCGCCGAGTCCGCCGCGGTCATCCGGTCACCTCCCGGTCGCGCAGCCCGCGCGGGTCCAGCACCTCGCGGATCAGGTGTAGTTCGTCCTCGGTGGGCAGCCGGGTCTGCGGTACGTCGCCTGCGACGTCCAGCGGGAAACCGGTGGCCTCCTGCACCTGCTCCACCGTCACTCCCGGATGCACCGAGGCCAGGCGGAGCGGGCCATGGTCGGGGTGGTAGTCGAAGACCGCCAGGTTGGTGACGATCCGGCGCAGGTCGTGGTAGCGGCTCGCGGCCGGGCCGGCCTCGGCCGCCCGGTCGTTGCCCACCCCGCAGACCATGTCGACCTTCGGCACGAACACCCGGGTGCTGTGCTTGGGGACCCAGTAGCTGGTCGGGTGGTAGACGCTGTTGCCGGGAGCGCCGCGCACGCCGAGCAGTTGCACCTTGGGCCGGTGGTAGTCGCCGACCATCGAGATGTTGGTGCTGCCGTATCGGTCGACCTGGCTGGGGATCATCATGACGTGCCGCTTGCCGTACCAGACCAGATCGAAGATCGTACGGAACGGAGTCCACGCCTCGATCTCGCCCTCGGCGGGGGTGCCGACCGGCCAGGTGCCGCGCAGCATGTGGGCTTCTCCGTCGGAGATCAGCAGGTCGGGGGAGAAGGTGTGCCGGGCCAGCCGGACGGCGATGGCGGGTACGGTGCCGAACGCGCTGGCGATCACCTCGCCGTTGTCGCGGAAGGCGTCGGCGCACGCGACGACGCACACCTCGGCACGGCTCACTCCGGCGGCGTCCGCGGTCGCGGGGGCACCCGAGGGCATCACACTGGTCATGCCGACACCTCCTGACGGCGGGCCGCCACGGCCGCCTGGTAGTCCGATTCGGATCCGCTCAGGTAGCGGTCCTGGAATTCCCGCCAGCGCTCGGGGTCCGCCGCCGCTGTGGCGTACTCCCGCTGGAAGGCCTCGTCCCGGTCGTAATCCGGCACGCACGAGGTGAAATGGGCGCCATTGGGTGCCTCGACCACCCCGGTCACCAGCAACCGGTTGATCTTCAACGTGGCCGGGTGGGCCGCGGCGGTCAGCTCCGCGGTCGGCACGATCTTCTCGCAGGACATGAACGCCTGCTCCGCGGCCATGCAGTAGAGGTCGTCGAAGTACGGGTCGGGCCCGAGGAACTGCCCATTTCCGTGCATGTCGGCCCGGTTCATGTGGATCAGTGCGGCGTCCAGGTGCAGGGCCGGCATGGCCAGCACCTCGTCACCACCGTAGGGGTCGGCGACCGTGCGCAGATCGGGGTTGTGGGTCGTGACGTCCGAGCCGAGCCCCGCGCGGGTCGGCAGGAACGGCAGTTTCAGGCCCGCCGCGTAGAGGCCCCACTGCAGCATGCCCTCGTCATACTCGGCGACCTCCACCGCGCCCGTCTGCCGTGCGGCCCGGAAGTGCGGGTCCAGGGCGATGGAGTCCAGGGACACGAACCCGAAGACGACCTTGCGTACCTTGCCGGCCGCGCAGAGCAGCCCCACGTCGGGGCCGCCGTAGGAGGCCACGGTCAGGTCCCGCAGGTCGGAACGGAGAATCTCCCGGACCAGCGCCATCGGCTTGCGGCGGGATCCCCACCCGCCGATCCCGATGGTCATTCCGGATCTGAGCCGGCTGACCACATCCTGCGCGGTCATCCGTTTGTCGGCCATCTACAGCTCCAGCGTTCGTTTTCAGATAAATCAAGCGCTTGTTTGGTCACCATATCAGGCGCGGCACGCCCGTCAACAGTCGTCGGCGTGACGTGAGCGGGGGGTTGGCGGCCCTGTCCTCCGTCGCTAGGGTAATCACCAATCAAATGCTTGCTTTACAGGCCCGTAGGCGCTTGACCCCAGGCGCCGCGGAACCGAACGAGGAGAGTACGTGAGCGAGCGAAGCGAGCGAGCCGATGAGCACAGCAGCGAGCGAAGCGAGCGAGCCGATGAGCACAGCAGCGAGCGAAGCGAGCGAGCCGACGGCCGCGAAGGTCACGGCGGCGGCCAGTGGACGGGTGGAGAGCAGATCGCCGAAGCCCTGGACGTGCTCGGGGTGCGACACGTGTTCACCATCGCCAGCGCGCACAACCTCGAGATCCTGCGGGCGATCCACCGGCGCGGGGTGACCGCCGTCGTCGGCATGCGCCACGAGCAGGGCGCGGTGCACGCGGCCGACGCCTACGCCCGGGCCGGTGGGGGGCTGGGTGTGGCCGTGGTCAGCACCGGGCCCGGCACCGCCAACGCGATGGGCGGGCTGTATGAGGCGGCGTTCGCCTCCTCGCGGGTGCTGCTGATCACGAACCAGGTGGACAGCATGTACCTCGACAAGGGCCGCGGGTACGTCCACGAGGCGCCCAACCAGACCGACATGCTGCGCCAGGTGTGCCGCGAGGTGATCTTGCCGCGGCGCGCGGGAGACGTCGGCGAGGCCGTGCTCCGCCTGGCGCGGGACGTGCTCACCGGGCGGCCGCAGCCGGCCGCGCTGGAGGTTCCCGTCGACTTCCAGTCCGCCCGCGGTGCGCGTTCGCCGCTGCGGCCCTACCCGGTGCCGGCGGATCCGGTGGACGGAAAGCAGGTCGCCGAGGCGGCCGCCGCTCTGACGGCCGCGCGCCGGCCGCTGATCTGGGCCGGCGGCGGGGTGGTGAGCGCGGGTGCGAGCGCCGAGCTGGTCCGCCTCGCCGAGGCGCTCGGCGCGCCCGTGGTCACCTCCCGCGAGGGGCGGGGCGCCATCCCGGAAGACCACGTGCTCGCGCTCGGCGCGTTCCCGACCGTCGCGCCGCTGCGTGACTTCGTCGAATCCGCCGACTGCGTGCTGGCCGTCGGGACCCGGTTCCAGATGTATCCCACGGACTGCTGGACGCTGAAGCTTCCGGAGAACCTGATCCACCTGGACGTCGACCCCGGTGTGATCGGCCGGAGCTACCCGGCGCGGCTGGCGCTCGTCGGCGACGCCCGGATCGGGCTGGCGCAGCTCGCCGAGCGGCTGCCGCCGCGGCGGCCGCGCGATGACGACTACCTGGCCGAGGGCCGGGAGGCGTACCGGCGGGCCAGGGAGCGCATCAGCGCCGACATGGGCCCCGACCACGAGGCGATCTGCGCCGCGATCGCGCGGCACCTGCCGCGTGAAGCCGTCGTGGTGCGCGGCACGACCGTGCCCTCCTATGTCTGGGGTATGAGGGTGCTGCCCGCGCTGGAACCGCGTACCTCGATCCGTCCGGTCGCCGCCGGGATCGGCCCGGGCCTGCCCTTCGCCATCGGCGCGGCGGCGGCCACCGGCGGCCCCGTGGTGCTGCTGCAGGGGGACGGCGGCCTCATGCTCAGCGTCGGCGAGCTGGCCAGTGCCGTGCAGCAGCGGTCCCGGGTCATCATGTGCCTGTTCAACGACCGCGGCTACGGCATGCTGCGCGACATCATCGCCAGGTCCGGGGCCGGGCCGGCCCAGGATGTGGACCTCGCCACGCCCGACTTCGTCGGCCTGGCGACGTCCTTCGGAGCCGCGGCCGAGCGGGTGAGCAGCGCGGCGGAGTTCGAGACCGCGTTCGCCGCGGCCGTGGGCCGGGACGGCCCGACCGTCCTGGAGATCGACATGTCCCGCCTGCACCCGCTTCGCCGGTGACAGGGACCGGGGCCGGCCCGGCGCCGCGACCACGCCGAGCAGATACCGACTGATTCGTAGAGAAAGGTGCGTGGGCAAGTGCTCGACACAGAGGTGTCCGAACTTCTGAAGGTCTTGAACGAGGGGTTTCCGCCGGTCCACCGGATGACCGGAGCCGAGGCCCGGGCGGTGGTGGCGGCCCGGCGGCAGCCGGTGGACAACCTCGACGACGTCCGGTCCGCGGAGGACCGCACGATCGACACCGACGACGGGCCGTTGCGGGTGCGGATCTACCATCCGCACGGCGAGGGCGGCGCGCCGCTGCCGGTGATCGTCTTCTTCCATGGTGGCGGGTTCGTCTTCTGCGACCTCGACACCCATGACGGGTTCTGCCGCCGGATGTCCAGGCACACCCGTTCGGTGGTCGTCTCGGTCGACTACCGGCTCGCTCCCGAGCACCGGGCGCCGGCCGCCGCCCGCGACGCCTACGCCGCGGTGAAGTGGGTCGCCGACAACGCCGCCGATCTCGGCGCCGACCCCGGCCGGATCGTGACCGCCGGCGACAGCGCGGGCGGCAACCTGGCCGCGGTCGTCTGCCTGATGGCCCGCGACCTGGGCGGCCCGCCGATCGCGGCGCAGGTCCTCGTCTACCCGATGGTCGAGCCGTCGTTCGACTCCGACAGCTATCGCCGCTACGCCACCGGCTACTACAACACCCGTGCCGCGATGGAGTGGTACTGGCAGCAGTACCTCGGCGGAGACGACGTACCCGAGCCCGCCCACCATGTCGCGCCGCTGCGCGCAGCCGATCACGCCGGCCTGCCGCCGGCCGTCATCGTCACCGCGGGACTGGACCCGCTGTGCGACGAAGGGCGGGACTACGCGGCGGCGCTCACCCGATCCGGTGTCCCGGTAATGCACCGCCACTACCCGGGCCTGTTCCACGGCTTCCTGACCATCGCCGCCCTCGGGCCGGCGGTCTCCGCCCGCGACCTGCTGTGGACCGACATCGGCTCCGTCCTCGCGTGATGCTCACGACGCGTCCGCGGCGATCCTGATGCCGATCTTGACCGCACCGCGGCCCTGCCGCGCGGCGAGTTCGATCGCCTCCGGCACCTGCTCCAGGTCGAAGGTGACCTCCGTGCAGTAGTCGACTTCGACCTCGCCGGCGGCGATGGCCGCCACGGCCTCGCGGAAGGAGGCCAGGCCCGGCTCGTCCTGGGCCCTGGAGGCCCACTGGACCGTCGCCGACTTGCGGAACGCGGGATAGGTGGGGAACGGCGCGTGCCCGTGCAGCTCGGGGAATCCGTAGAATCCGGCCGTCCCCTGGTTGGCGAGCGCCTCGATGGCCTCCGCGCGCGTCGCGTCGTACCCCGCCGCCTCGATGATGAAGTCCGCGCCGCGGCCGGCCGTCAGGTCGGCGATCACCTCGCCGATGGCCCGCCCGGGGGCCTGGACGGTCTCGTCGGCGCCGAGTCGCCCGGCGACCTCCAGGCGCCGGGAGTCGAGGTCGGAGACGATCACGCGGTCGAAGCCGAGCCGCCGCAGGTGCTGAAGGAAGAACAGCCCGGCCGAGCCCGCGCCGATGACGGCGGCGACCTTGCCCTGTCCGTGCACCGGGCCGCCGGGCCAGAACTTCTTCATCGCGAAGATCGTGGTGCCGAGCTGCTGGCCGAGCAGCAGACTGCGGCGGTCACCGTCGGGCAGCGCCACCAGTTGCCGGGCGTCGATGACCATGTATTCGGAGAAACACCCGCCGATCATGCTGATCGGCGCGGTGAGCACCGCCTGGCCCGGGACGTACGACGGGGAGCGGCTCTCCACGACCTCGCCGACCCCCTCGTGGCCGGGATAGCCGGGCTGACCGAGCCCGTGCTCCAGGTGGAATCCGTGATGGACCACATGGGTGTCGGATCCGCAGATCGAGGCGTACTCCATCCGGACCAGCACCTGCCCCTCGCCCGGTCGCGGGATCTCGAAGTCCGCCACCTCGACCCGGCCGGGGGCGGGCATGTAGGCCGCGCGCATGGGCTGTTCCTTTCTCGCGAGGCGACGCGGCCGGGGGCATGGGGGACCTCCGCCGCGTCACATTGAATGTCTACTGGTCGTGGTCGGTGTCGGGACGGGCGGGGACCAGGTGGGTGCGGTCCAGCTCGGTGATGTCGGCCACGCCCATCAGGGTGAGCGTCCGGACCACCTCCTCGCGGAGGATGTCCAGCACATGCCGCACGCCCGCCTCGCCGCGCGCGGCCAGGCCGTAGAGATAGGGCCGGCCGATGCCGACGGCCGTCGCGCCCAGGCACAGCGCCTTGACCACGTCGCTGCCGCGGCGGATCCCGCCGTCCAGCAGCACCGGGACCCGCCGGCCGACCTCCGCGACGATCGCGGGCAGCGCGTCCAGGCTGGCCGGTGCGCAGTCCAGTTGCCGGCCGCCGTGGTTGGACACCACGATCCCGTCGGCTCCGAGTGCGACGGCCCGGGCGGCGTCAGCCGGGTCCAGCAGGCCCTTGACGTACATCGGTCCCTGCCACAGCTCCCGCACCCTCGCGAGGTCGTCCCAGTCGACGTTCGGGCGCATCAGCCGCTGCTGGACCGCCGCCGACCTCACCCCGGCGCGGGCGCCCCGCTCGTTCACCAGCATCCGGGCGGCGACGCGCTGGTGCCGAAGGAACCCGCTCCACCATCGCGGTTTGCCCGCGGCGGCGAGCATCCGGGCCGGGGTCAGCGTGGGCGGGACGCCCATGCCGGTCCGTCGTTCTCCTTCACGGTTGCCCGCGACCGGCACGTCGACCGTGACGAAGACCGCCCGGTATCCGCTGTCTCGCGCGCGGCGCAGGAACGTGTCGGCCAGCGGCCGGCCGGTCGCCTGGCTGGTCCAGGGATACAGCTGGAAGAAGTGGTCCTCCGAGGTCGCCTCGGCGATCTCCTCGATGGTGTAGCTGGCCGCCGTGCTGATCACGGCTCGGGTGCCGGCCTGCTCGGCCGCGCGTGCCGCCGCCGGTTCGCCGGACCAGTGCGCCAGCCCGGTCATTCCGGTGGGGGACAGGAACACCGGCAGCGACAGCGGCACCCCGGCCAGCCGGGTGCCCAGCCCCAGTCCCTCCTTGCCGGTCAGCACGCGCGACCGCAGCGACCACCGGTCGAAGGAGCCGCGGTTGGCGCGCAACGTCACCAGATCGTCTGCCCCGCCGTCGATGAAGGCCCAGACCATGTCCGGCACCCGGCGGCGGGCGAGCCTTCGATAGTCCTCAACCGACAGCGGCGTCCGCGGGGTCGTCAGCCTGAACTGGATCGTGGCCACGTGCGCTCACCGGTAGGAGTCGGGGATCGGGCGCACATAGCCGGGCAGTCCGTAGCTGGACCAGCGCAGCTCCTTGGAGGTGATGAACTCCAGCAGCGCCGGCGTGCCCTCGCGGGTCTGCCGGATGCCCCGGCGGATCGCCGGCACGATCTCACTCGGATCGGTGACGCGTTCGCCGTACCCGCCGAAGGCTCTGGCCATCGCCGCGTAGTCGCCGGAGATGTCCATGGTGCCGTACTTGCGCTGTGACAGGCCCATCACGTGGGACTCCATCGCCATGGTGAAGTTGTTGAACACGATGGACAGCACCGGGATCCGTTCGCGGACCGCGGTTTCGAACTCCATCCCGGTGAAGCCGATGGCGGCGTCTCCCCACAGGTTGACGCAGAGCTTGTCCGGTTTGGCGAGCTTGGCGCCCATGGCCAGGCCCAGCCCGTAGCCGAGCTGCGTGGTCTTGCCCCAGCCGAGGTAGCTCAGCGGCTCGGTGGTCTTCCAGAACGGGGTGAGCTGGTCGCGGGGCGAGCCGGCGTCGTGCGTGATGATGGTCTGCCCGACGTCCACGGTGTGCATGAGCTCCCAGATGACGCGGTAGGCGGTCATCGGGTTCTCGTCCGAGGTGAGGATGGGCAGCCACTCGGCCATCCACTCCCGTTCGATCCGGGCGATCTCGGCCGCGACCGGGGCGGGATCGCGGGGACCCTCGACCATCGACTCCACCGCGGCCTGCATGGCGTCCAGGGTGAGTGCGGCGTCCCCGATCAGCGCGGTGTGCACCGTCACCTCGTTGTCCAGGTGGGCCGGGTCGAGGGTGGCGTGGATGACGGTCCGCCCGGTGGGGATCTTCGCGCCGAAATCGGTCTTGGTGAAGCTGCAGCCGATGCCGAAGATCACATCGGCCTGGTTGAGGAACTCGTACGCCTGCTTGGAGATGGCGCGTCCGGCGCAGCCGAGCGAGAGGGGATGGGTCTCGGGGAACGCGCTCTTGCCCTCGATGCTGGTGGTGACCGGAATGGCCAGCGTCTCGGCGAGCCTGCGCAGCTCCGGCCAGGCCTGGGCGTAGTGGACGCCCTGACCGGCGTAGATGACCGGGCGCTCGGCCGAGACCAGCAGCGCGGCGGCCCGCTCGACGTCGGCCGGGTCCGGGCCGGACCGGGTCCGGGCCACCGGCGTGTAGTCCAGCGGCTCGGGGACGTCCTCGAACCAGACGTCGGTCGGCAGTTCCACCACCACCGGGCCGCCCCGGCCGTTGCGCAGCCGGCTGAAGGCGCGCCGGAACACCGCGGGAACCTGGTCGCCGCGGATCAGCGGCTCCACCGACTTGGCGAAGGTGCGCAGGCTTGCGGTCGAGTTGAAGTTGGGCGGGACGTGTGCCTCCGCGCGCGGGTAGCCCATCGGCAGCACCAGGATCGGGACCGACTCGCCGAAGGCCTGGGCCACCGCGCCCATGCCGTTCTCGATGCCGGGCCCGTGCTGGGTGGCGTACACGCCGATGGTCCGGCCGCTGGTGACCCGGGAGATGGCGTCCGCCATGTGCCCGGCCGTGCGCTCCGCCCGGGTGATCACCGGCCGGACGTCGGCGTCGGCGGCGTATTCGAAGATGTAGTTGAGCGGGTATCCGCAGACGGTCTCGATGCCCTCGCGTTTGAGGATCTCGACGATGGCGGCGCCGACTTTCACGGTCTGGTATCTCCTTCTGCTCGATCAGACCACGCGTTCGCCGGGGGCCACGATCGCGTTGAGCGCGTCGAGGTCGGCGGGTCGCGGGACCCAGTCGGCCGCCCCCGCGTTGGCGACGACCTGTTCGGGGCCGGTGGCGCCGGAGATGACCGAGCCGACAGCGGGCAGGGCGGCCAGGCCGCCGACGGCCACCTGGAGCAGGCTCAGCCCGCGCTCGGCGCCGTAGGCCCGCAGGGCCTCCACCCGGTCCAGGGCGGCGTCGGTCAGCCACCCGGGCATGGCCGACAGCCGGCTGCCGGCCGGCGCCTGCTCGCCGCGCCGGTATTTGCCGCTGAGCAGTCCGCTGGCCAGGGGATAGTACGGCAGGATGCCGACTCCGAAGCGGGTGCAGGCCGGGACGGTCTCGGTCTCGGCGCCGCGGTCCAGCAGGTGGTAGCAGACCTGCGTGCTGACGAAAGCGGGACACTCGTCGGCCTGCGCCTGCCATGCCGCGTCGGCGAGCTGCCAGGCGGGCATCTGGGAGGAGCCGATGTACCGTACCTTGCCCTCGGTGATCAGCTCGTCCAGTGCGGCGAGGGTCTCGCCGAGCGGGGTGACGCCGTCGGGCTTGTGGTACTGGTACAGGTCGATGTAGTCGGTGTCCAGCCTGCGCAGGGAGGACTCCACGGCGTGCCGGATGTAGCGGCGGGCGCCACGCGGGCCGTGGCGGTCGTCGTCCTCGCCCATGGGCAGGCCGAACTTCGTGGCGAGGACGACCTGGTCGCGGTGGCCTTTCAGGGCTGCCCCGAGGTGGCGCTCGCTGTCGCCCGCCTTGCCGCGCCCGTGCATGCCGTAGATGTCCGCCGTGTCGAACAGGGTGATTCCCGCGTCCAGTGCGGCGCGGACCACGGCCTTCGTGCCGTCCTCGTCGAGCCGGGAGCCGAAGCTGTTACAACCGAGGCCGACGACGGAGACGCTGGGGCCGTGTTCGCCCAGTCGCCGATATCTCATGCGTTCTCCCCAAATCCGCTACAGGCGCCCGTGACGTGGACGCTCTCGACGAGCGCACCAGGCCGGGTGGTTACGGCACTCCTACCCTGGTTCCGGCCAAAGCCTGCAACCAAGCGCTTGCTTGTCTATTTGTCGATGCTATCGAGCGCCGGGGTGCGAAACAAGGGGGGCGCCTCGTCGATCGACGGCTGGACCGTGAACCGGGCCTGGCCGGGAACGAGGGGAGTTCCAGGAGGCCGAGCACGCGGAAGGCATGCCGCGCCGCGGCGCCGATCCGGTGATAGCCGGCTGCGACGCTGCTCCTGATATCCAGGCCCCCCAGGGTGAGCTCTTCCAGCCCGCCCTCAATCAGGTGCGAGGCGAGGCGGGCGAGCTTCCAGTGCGGGCGGCCGGCGAGGCGCGTGCCGGCGACGCGCAGCGCCAGCGGCAGGCCGCCGCACAGTCGGACGAGCTCGGCGGCGGTCTCGCGTTCCGCTTCGACGCGCTCAGGCCCGAGGATCGCCGCCAGCATGTCATGCGACTCCTCCGGCTTCAGCGTTCCGAGATCGAACGACGCGGCCCCCGGCCCAGGCTCGACCGTGACGGGCGACTCGCCGAGGCATGGGCGCTGCGGGGTGAGCTCGGGTACGCCGCCGGCGACCTCGCCGCGGCCGCATCCGACCTGGATCGGGCGGTCGAACTGGGCGGCACGCCTGAGATGCGGTTCAACCGGGCCGTCGTCCGTCAGGAGGCCGGCCGCTACGCCGACGCCGCGGCCGACTACGAGATCGTACTGGCCGCCACCGGCGAGGAGGACTGCCGGGAGCGGCTGGACTTCTGCCTGACCGCGCTGCGCGGCCAGGACCGCGCCGACCTGACGGCCTGACCACGAGCGGAGGCGAGTCACGATGCCGGATCTGTTCGAGGCCGTACGGCTGGGACGCCTGTGCCTGCCCAACCGGCTGGTGATGGCGCCGATGACCCGCAGCCGCGCCGACCGGCGCGGAGTGCCCTGCGCCGAGGCGGCCCACTACTACGCACAACGGGCGACCGCGGGGCTGATCATCACCGAGGGCGTGCAGCCGAGCCTGGCCGGCCAGGGGTATCCGGGAACCCCCGGCCTGCACACGGACCAGCAGGTCGAGGGCTGGCGGGCGGTGACGGAGGCGGTGCGCGCGGCGGGCGGCCGGATCTTCGCCCAGCTCATGCACGTGGGCCGGATCGGCCACCCGAGCCTCAACGGGCTGCAGCCGGTGGCGCCGTCGCCGGTGCCGGCCACCGGGCGGATCTTCACCTCGGCGGGCCACCGCGAGCTCCCGGTTCCCCGCGAGCTCGGCACCGCCGAGGTGCGGGCGACCATCGGCGACTTCGCCCGCGCCGCCAGGCGGGCCGCGGACGCCGGATTCGACGGGGTGGAACTGCACGGCGGGAACGGCTACCTCATCCACCAGTTCCTGTCCCCGGTGACGAACCGGCGCCGCGACCCGTACGGGCGGGACCGCGGCCGCCCGACGGCGGCAGGGCCGAGGGCGAGCGCTGGCTGCGTCACGGCGCCGATCTCGTCGCCTTCGGCCGGGCCTTCCTCGCCAACCCCGACCTGGCGGAGCGGCTGCGCAGCGGCGCGCCGCTGAACCGTCCCGACCCCGCGACCTACTACGGGGGCGGTGAGCGCGGCTACACCGACTACTCCTCCGTCGCCTCCACCATCGCCTGACCACCGGCGCCTGACCAGCGGTCTCGCTGACCGAGAAGACCACCCTGTTGACCGGATGCCGGCGTTAGTTTCCCCGAATGTCACACCAACTGAAGGTCTCGACCGCCTTTCGTGCTCTGCGGCCCGTGTCCGCCGCCGAGCTGACCGGGTGGCGACGATGAGCGTCGACCGCACGATCCTGCCCATGGCGTCGGCGGCGCCCACGGGCGCTCCCACCGTCGACGTACGCGATCTCGAACGTCCCTACCCGGTACGGCGTGCGGTCCGCGCGCCCGAGGGGGCGCCGAACGTGCTGGTGATCCTCGTGGACGACATGGGCTTCGGCGCGTCGTCCGCCTTCGGGGGGCCGTGCCGGATGCCCGCGGCGGACCGGCTCGCCGAGGACGGGCTGCGCTACACCCGGTTCCACACCACCGCGATCTGCGCACCGACCCGCACCGCGCTGCTCAGCGGCCGCAACCACCACAGCGTGGGAATGGGCACGGTCCCGGAACTCGCCACCTCCGCGCCCGGGTACGACTGCGTCCGGCCGGACTCGATGGCGACCCTGCCCCGGATCCTGTCCGGCAACGGCTACCACACCGGCGCCTTCGGCAAGATGCACCAGACGCCGATGTGGGAGGTCGGGGAGACCGGCCCGTTCGACCGCTGGCCGACCAACGAGGGGTTCGACCGGTTCTACGGGTTCATCGGCGCGGAGACCAACCAGTACTCCCCGGCGCTGATCGACGGGCTGACCCCCGTCGAGCCGCCCCGGACCCCGGAGGAGGGCTACCACCTCTCCGAGGACATCGTGGACCAGGCCGCCGGCTGGATCACGAACGTGACGGCCCTGGAGCCCGAACGCCCCTGGTTCGCCTACGTGAGCTTCGGCGCCTGCCACGACCCCATCCACGTGCCCGAGAGCTGGCGGGGACGGTACCGGGGTGAGTTCGACCACGGCTGGAACGCCCAGCGGGAGCGCACGCTGGCACGGCAGAAGGAGATGGGCCTGGTGCCCGAGGACGCCGGCCTGCCGGCGTTCGACCCCGACGTGCCGGACTGGGCCGACCTCGACGACGACGAACGCACGGTCTGCGCCCGCCTGATGGAGCTCTACGCGGAGTTCGCCGAGCACATGGACGCCCAGGTGGGCCGGCTCGTCGACACCATCGAGGGGCTCGGGCAACTCGACAACACGATCGTGCTGTACGTGCTCGGCGACAACGGCGCGGCGGCCGAGGGGGGCCTGTACGGCTCGGCCAACCTGGTCCGCAACCTCAACCAGGTGCCGTACACCGTGCAGGACACCCTCGCCGAACTGGACGAGCTGGGCGGGCCGATGACCTACCCGCACTACCCGGTGGGCTGGGCGCTGGCCATGAACACGCCGTACCAGCAGTCGAAGAAGTACGCCTCGCACTACGGCGGCACCCGCAACGGGATGATCGTGCACTGGCCCCGGGGCATCGAGTCCCGGGGAGAGCTGCGCCATCAGTGGCACCACTGCATCGACGTGACGCCCACGATTCTGGAGGCCGCCGGAATCCCGCAGCCGAAGATCGTGGACGGCGTCGTGCAGGCGCCGATCGAGGGCACGTCGTTCCGCTACACCTTCGACGGCGCCGAAGCCCCGGACCGGCACACCACCCAGTATTTCGAGATCCACGGCAGCCGGGGCATCTACGACCGGGGGTGGACCGCGGTCGCCCGGCACAACCAGATGGCGTGGGCCCGGCCCCGGCGCCCGGCCCCGCCCTTCGCCGACGACGTCTGGGAGCTCTACGACACGAACGCGGACTGGACCCAGGCCGTGAACGTCGCCGACATTCACCCGGACAAGCTCCAGGAGCTGAAGCAGAAGTTCCTCGTCGAAGCGGCCAGGTTCAACGTCCTGCCGCTCGACGACCGCATGCACGAACGCTTCGACCCCAGGCGGGCGCCCCGCCCGGACCTGCTGGGAGAGCGGCGTTCCATCGTGCTGCGGCCGGGCATGCGGGGCATGCGCGAAGGGACCGCCCCGGACTTCAAGAACACCTCGTTCACCCTCGAGGTGCACCTCGAGGTCCCCGAGGCGGGGGCCGACGGCGTGCTGATCGCCCAGGGGGGACGCTTCGCGGGCTGGTCGCTGTACGTCAGGGACGGCCGGCCGGTCTACTGCCACAACCGGTGCGGGGAGCGGACCTACGTCAGAGGATCTGAGCCGCTGACTCCGGGCTCGCACGTCGTCCGGCTCCGCCTTGACTACGACGGCGGCGGGGTGGGGCGCGGCGGCGGCGTGATCCTGCGCGTCGACGGCCGCGAAGTCGCGACCGGCCGGCTGGAGCGCACGATCGGGTTCCAGTTCTCGATGGACGAGACCCTCGATGTGGGCTGTGACCGGGGGACCCCGGTCACGGAAGAGTACGCGGCCCAACCGGCCGCCAACGCCTACCGGGGGCTCATCGACCACATCGACGTACGGCTGGACGAACGCCGCGACGCGCCGACCCAGCGGGAACGGGAACGGGTCGTCATGATCACTCATTGAGTGGGGGGAGAGGCGCTGGGCCGGTCCGGAAGGACCGGCCCAGCGGCTTTCCCAGCGGTTTTCGACGGCCCGCGAGTGCCGGGCGTGCTCAGCAGGTCACTTGACCAGGTACGTGTTCCGGAAGTCGGCGACGCCGCCGTTCACCGAGGCGAAGTCGTCCAGGCCGCGCACCTTGCCGTCGGCGACGTAGCCGCCGATGCCCTGCAACAGGGGTGCGTACAGGGCGTTGTCGGTGGCGTGGGCGACCGCCTCGCCGACCTTGGCGGCCCGCTGCTCATCGGTCAGCGACGGGTCGTCGACGCCCTCGGTCAGCTTGACCAGCTCCGGGTCGGCACCCGTAGGCCGGTAGATCGGGTTGACGAACAGCCGCTGCAGCCACGAGTAGGGATCGATCGAGGGCAGGGTCATGTACATCAGCTGGATGGGGTTCGGCGCCTTGGCCCACCCGGTGACCATGGCGTACACGTCCAAGGAGCGCAGCTGGATCTTGATGCCGACGGCCGCCAGGTCGGCCTGCACCGCCTGGGCGACGGCGGGCAGCGCACCCGTCTGGGCGACCAGCATCTCGCCGCCGTCGAAGCCGTCGGGGTGTCCGGCCTCCGCGAGCAGCTGCTTGGCCTTGTCCGGGTCGTAGGCGTAGACGCTTTCGCGGGCGGCGTCGAAGCCGGGCAGCTGCTCGGGCCACGGCTGCACCCGCGGCGTGGTCACCGGCTGGAGGGCGTCCACGATCGCCTGCCGGTTGATCGCGTGGTTGATCGCCTGGCGGACCTTGACGTCGTCGTACGGCTTGACCGACGGCTTGATGTTCAGCCCCACCATGTTCAGTGCCTGGGAGAGCGGCTGTGTCTGCAGCCGACCCGAGTCCAGCTGCGCCTGGTAGGGCTGCTTGTGCCCTTCCCAGGTGACGATGTCGGCCTGGCCGCTCTTGACCGCGTTGTCCATCGCCTCCAGACTGCTGTAGGCGGTGATGGTGACCGAGGCGGGTTTGCCGGTCTTGGGATCCCAGATGCCGCCCTCGTCGGTGCGTCGCTTGTAGACCACGCTCTGGCCGGGCTTGAACGACTCGATGACGTAGGCGCCGGTGCCCACCGGGTGGGTGGCCAGGTTGGGGCTGTTCAGCGCCTTGGGGGAGATCATGGCTCCGCCCAGTGTGCTCGCCAGCGCCGACAGCACGGTGGTGCTGGCCTTCTTCAGCTGGAGTTCGACGGTGTCGGCGGAGACGACCGTGACGCCGGCCACGTCGGCCAGGTATGCCTGAACGGCCGTCTTGTCGGCCTTCTGGGAGAACTCCAGGTTCGCCTTGACCGCCTCGGCGTCGAACGGCGTGCCGTCGCTGAAGGTGACGCCCTGGCGCAGGGTCAGCGTCAGCGTCGTGCCGTCGGGGGAGAACTCCCACTTGGTGGCGAGCATCGGCTCGTACTGCGCGTTCGGTCCGACCTGGAGCAGCCGGTCGTAGACCGGCCAGGTCCCGATCGTCAGCTGGGTGGGCTCCGGCGCCTGCCGGGGGTCCAGCGACTGGGGCACCGGCATGCCGATGTCGAGGGTCGCGTTGCCGTCGACCGTGTCACCCCCACTACCGGTCGCGGCGGTGCTGCTGCTGCTGCTCGCTCCGCCGCAGCCGGCCAGCAGCGTCGCGGTGGCCAGTGCCGCGCAGAGCGCGATCGCCCCTCGCCTCCGGCGCAATCTACTGTTCCGCTTCATCGTGTTCCTTTCCCCGTTCGGCGGCGGGCCGACGAACGGGACCTCAAAACAGGAGTCACCGAACGGCCGTCCTCGAGTCCGAGTTCACGCCGGTTCGGGCTCGCCATGCCGCGACCGCTCACCGACGCGATGATCACAGTTGCGGTGCCTGTCCCGGCGAGCAGGCTGACGAGATCGCATGATTCGTGTCACAGACGCTAATTCCAGGTCCGCGGGTGCCTGTCCGGCGTCCCGGTGACCGAGATGGGGTGGCGGTTCGTTCTGGTCCGGACGCACACTCACTGCCGGTGAGCTCCAGCGGGGGGCTCAGCGGGAACGGCCCGCGAAGTGCGAATCGACGGAGCGTCATGAACCGGTTCGAAGGTAAGAATGTTCTGATCACGGGCGCGTCCGCCGGCA
>NZ_JBHMQT010000024.1:0-33777 GCF_042435035.1 Sphaerimonospora cavernae | reverse complement strand
GCTTGGTCGCATCGTGTCGAAAAGCTTGCAGCTTGACATTCAAGCTCCTGGGATGTCTCTCACGGAGTGTCGAGGATCTGGTTCACGAGTGAGGTGACGGTGAGCTCGGTGAGGCGGTCGACGTCGATCTCGCCGACCCAGCCCTGCGCGTGCAGGTCGGCCAGGCCCATCAGCCCGGCCCACACGAACGGCACGATCTCGGGATCGGGGCGCACCGTACGGCCCTCCGCGGCGGCCGCCTCGTCCAGGGCGCGGCGCAGGGCGTCGAACTGGGCCAACGCGACGCCCACGCGCTGCTCACGAAGCTCGGCCGAGTTGTCCGGACGCTCGGTCCGCCACACGGCCACCATCCGGCCGACGTGCAACCACTGCCGCGTCGCCACCGGAACCGCGGCGCGCAGCAGCGCGGCCACTCCCCCGGTGCGCGGGCATTCATCGAGGAAGGCGGTCATCCGGCGCTGGTGATCCCGCATCAGCGCCTCGAACACCGCGTGCTTGTCGGCGAAGTAGTAGTAGACCAGCCCCAGGCTGATCTTGGCCCGCGCCGCGAGAGAGCGGATGGACAGCGCGGCGTAGCCGCCCTCGGCGAGCAGAGCGGCGGCCGCCGCCAGGATCTCGCTCCTGCGGTCGTCCGCGGTATCGCCTGCGACGTGCTGTTCGGCCACGTCGGCAAGCTATCGCACCTCTTGAACATTGTTCAAGGCACCTATTGAACAACGTTCAAGGCTTTGTTACGTTCGCCGGAGTCTCCAGCAGACGAAGGCAGGAACTCCCTATGACAGTGACCTTCGACTTCCACGACCGGCACGTGCTGGTGACCGGCGGGTCGAACGGCCTCGGACTGGCCATGGCACGCGGCTTCCACACGGCAGGAGCCCAGGTGACCATCACCGGCAGACGCGAGGCCGCCGAGGAGTACGACGAAGACCTCTCCGGCTTCCGCTACGTGCGGTGCGAGATGACGGACCGGGCGATGATCGCCGACCTGGCGAGCGGGCTCGACCGGCTCGACGTCCTGGTCAACAACGCCGGCCAGAACCTCGTCGGCCGGGGCGAATGGGACCCCGACGTGTTCGAGGAGGCCCTGACGATCAACCTCACCGGCGCCTTCCGGCTGTCCACCGCGTGCCACGACCTGCTCGCGGCCTCCCCCGGCGGCGGATCGGTGATCAATCTGGGCTCGATGACCAGCTTCCTGGCCGTCGACCTCGTCCCCGGGTACGGCGCCGCGAAGGCCGGCGTGGTGCAGTTGACCAAGACCCTCGCGGCCGCCTGGGCCAAGGACGGCATCCGGGTCAACGCGGTCGCGCCCGGCCTGATCGAGACCAACATGACCGCGAAGATGGTGGCCAACGACGCCGCGGTCGCGCCCACCATCGCCCGCACCCCGATGCGCCGCGTCGGCACTCCCGAGGACATCGCCCCGGTGGTGATGTTCCTCGCCAGCGGCGCCGCGCCGTTCCTCACCGGCCAGACGATCGCCGTCGACGGCGGCTTCCTCATCCAAGGATGATCATGAGCGACACCCTCTCCGACCAGGTCGACAAGCTCATCGACGAGCGCCCGGGCAAAGATCTGCTCACTCCTGCTTACGACGACGCCGCCGTCCCCCTGAACGACTTCGTCTACAAGTCCGGCGGCTACACGAACGCCTACATGATCGTCACGGATGCCGGCCGGGTCATCGTCAACACCGGGATGGGCTACGAGGCGCCCCACCACCGTCACCTGTTCGACCAGGTCTGTGCCGGCCCCACGCCGTACATCATCACCACCCAGGGGCACACCGACCACGTCGGCGGCGTGGCCGCGTTCCGCGCGCCGGAGACCGTCTACGTCGCACAGCGGAACAACCAGTTCGCCCAGCACCAGGACGCCCGCATCCGCGGCCGGATGCGGCTGTGGTCGGCGGCCTGGTTCGACCTCGCTCCGACCGAGCGGATCGCGACGTTCGCGCGCGAGCGGCCGGACGTGCCCATGCGCCAGGACGCGCCGACCCCGGACCTCACCTTCGACGAGCGGCTCGCGTTCTCCGTGGGCGGCGTCGACTTCGAGTTGTGGCACGGCACCGGTGAGACCACGGACGGCGCCATCGTATGGCTGCCGCGGCATCGCGTCGCTCTGATCAGCAACATGCTCGGCCCGCTCTTCTGCCACTTCCCCAACCTGAACACGATCCGCGGGCACAGCTACCGCTTCGTCGAGCCCTACCTCGCCACCGTCCGGCGGATTCGCGAACTGCGGCCCGAGATGCTCGTCACCGGCCGTGGCGAGCCGATCGTCGGCGCCGAACTGATCGACGCCTGCCTGCAGCGGATGCACGACGCCGTGGACTTCGTGCACCAGGAGACGCTCCGCGGCATCAACGAGGGGGCGGACCTGGCGACGCTGGTCCGGGAGATCACCCTGCCCGCCGAGCTGCGGGTCGGCCAGGGGTACGGCAAGGTCAGCTGGGGCGTCCGCACGATCTGGGAGAGCTACCTCGGCTGGTTCCACCACGACCGGACCTCGGCACTGCTCCCGCTCGACCAGTCCCAGGTCCTCACCGACCTGGTGGAGATCGCCGGCGCCGGGAACGTGCTGCTCCTGGCCGGCGAGCGGATGCGGCAGAAGCGTTTCGCCGACGCGACCGCGCTCGGCGAGGCGGTGCTGGCCCACAGCCCCGGCGACCGGGACGCGCTGCGCCTGCTCGTCGAGTCCCACCGCAACCTGCTCGACGACCCCGAGAACGGGGCCAACTTCTGGCTCTCCGGCTGGCTCGAACGCCAGATCGACGGCTTCACCCAGGCGCTGGACGACAAGGGAGCATGAACGGATGCCGAAGCTGATCGGGCTGTTCCGCAGGAAGGACGGCCTCACCGCGGCGGAGTTCCGGGACTACTACGAGAACCACCACGCGCCTTTCGCCGTCTCCCTCTTCGGGCACCTGTTCGCCGGCTACACCCGGTCGTACGTCGACCACTGGGACGGGCAACCCGCCCCCGGCAGGCGTGCACCCGAGTTCGACGTGGTCACCGAGATCGTCTTCGCCGATGAGGCGGCGATGGAGGCCATGTTCGCCATGTCGGCCGCCCACCCGGAGGTCCGGGAGGCCATCGTCGCCGACGAGGCCGCCTTCATGAACCGCGACGCCACCCGACTCCTGATCACCAAGGACCACGCCGCCAGTGTTCTCGAACAGGTGATCATCACTTTCGATTAGGCGGAAGCATCATTTACGGAGGCGTAGACCTCTACTTCCTCCAAGGCCTCGACCGGGCGGGACGGTGAGACAGCACGGTGACCCGGCCGCAGTCACTACGCTCGAAAACACGGCTCTCTGCGGTTCCACCGGCGACAACACGTCCACTACCAGCAGAAACACCCGACCCGACCCGGATCACGCTACTTCGAAATCACCCTGGGGTCCGTCGGTGCGGTGTGCGGTGAAAGACACCTGGGTGTCGTCGTTGTCGAGGGCGATATTGAGGGTCGCGTCCAGAGCTGTGGCCAGCTTGGCGAGGAGCGGCAGGGTGGGGACGGTGTCGGAGCCTTCGATCCGGGAGATCTTCGCCTGGGTGAGCCCCGCACGGCCGGCCAGTTCAGCCTGAGTGAGCCCAAGCTCGGTGCGCCGGTCGTACACGGCTTTCGCCAGGGCCATGGACAGCCGGATCTCGCGACGGGCCTCGGCCACGTCCTCCGGCTCGGTGAAGCCCTCGGCGAGCTTCCGCTCGCGCAGAGTCTTCCAGCGACTGTGGCTCATCTCTCCGCCTCTCGGCGGGCGTACGGCTCGCCAAGCGCGGCGGCCTGTTCCGCGAGGAGCCCGACATATTCGTCGATCTTGAGGAAGTGCTTGGCCGGCAGTGTCTCCAGCCAGTCTCGCACCTCGGGCTCAAGCTCGATAGCGAAGAGCGCATCCACCCGCCCAACGCTATATGTCGCCTGCGACATACTCAAGGTGGCGGGACGTGCAAAGTGATCAAAATCTGAGCCCGGCGAAGGACGTGGGGGTCGACGGCCGATTCCTGACGGAAGGGGCGGACACGCCAACTACGCGTCCGCCCCTTCTGCTTACAACTGGACCACTCGGCAGGTCGGCATCGGGTGCCGATCCGCCTTCACCCAGCGCAGCAGCGCCGTACCCTCACTGTGGCCGGCGGTGCTCAGCCAGTTGCCGTACCCGGGATCCTGCGCGGAGACCACGATGGTCACGGTGCCGTCGTCATTGAGCCGGGCGGTGTGACTGTTGAGGTGCGTGTTGGTGCGGTCGTAGTCCAGCGACTCCATCCACCAGTTCTGCAGGACGAAGTTCCAGTACTCGCAGTCCGGCACCTCGGTCTCGATCACCCACGCCTGATCCGGCGCCAGGTTCCAGTAGCCGTGCAGGTAACAGATCGTCGGGTCTCCACCGGCGTTGTGGAACCGCTCCTGCCCCCAGTCCGGCAACTCGTGCGGCCGGGTCATGAACAGCCGGGTCCACTCCGCGAAGACGTGAGAGATCCCCGCGACCTGCTGTGTCGCTCCCCGCAACTGCCGGGTGAACAGCTCCACGTCGAGCGGCTCGTAGGGGATCTTCTCGTCGAGAACCTCGATGCTCACCTGTGCCGGCTGCATGTCCGTGTGATCGAGGAACGACTGCCGCCCGGTGATCTGATGACTGCCCTCCGGAAGCGGCAGCCAGGCACCGGACTCGGGAGGCTCCGTGCTCGCGATGAAACTGAACCTGCCTGCCTGGTCAAGGGGCAGCCGGGCGACGTCGATCTCTCCGTTGGAGACCTGGCGCTCGTCACTCCAGTCGCGTTCGGTCTTGGAACCGAACGTGAACACCGCGGAGTTCCCCCGTGTCCCGCTGATCCGGTAACGGTGCTCGGCCGACACCCGCGCGCGCATGTAGACGTTGTCGGGGTTGTCCGCGCCGATCTTGCATTTCAGGTGCGGGTCCAGGATGTCGGTGAACACCGGCCTGCGCGGATCGTTGTGCTCGATGGCGGTCAGCGTCGCGTTGCGCAACAGCCTCAGAAGGTACCGGACGCCCTCGGCCTGGTCGAAGGCCGAGGTGGGCGCCGACTCGGACACCAGGGTCCGGCCCGCCTCCCGTAGCCGGTCGCAGAAGTCCTCCCACATCGGATTGCTGACCATCGGATACACCTTCCTCGACGGATATCGGACTGCGCTGCGTTTCGGAACGTGTCACATCGGCCCGCCGCGGCCTCTGCGCATCCCAAGCAGCGGGACCTTCCCGGTCAGTGGGACGTTCCGGTCACGCCGGTGCGTCGCCGTCGATGACCACGCGATGCATCCTCCGTCCCGGTGACTGAGAGTCGGCCCTCGACCGTGAGTCTCCGCGGCGTCAGTGATGATCCGCGAAATGCTGGGCGGTGATGACGGCAACAAGCAAGCGATTGATAGAACCGCTACCGGAAGGACCTTGACATTGTGAGTGCCGTGAGGCTTGGCTTCAATCAAGCGATTGCTTGAATAGCCGAGGTGGGCCCAGCACAACTGGCGCCTGAGAGGGAGAAGAGAAGTTGATCGGTAGATCTAATGTGCGATCTTCGGGCCTGAAGGCCTTGCTGGGTTCGATCCTGGCGGTGGGAGTGTTGTCGCTGAGCGCCTGCGGCGGGAGTTCGTCGTCCTCCGAGACCGGGGGGATCGACCTCGACGCCACGCTCCGCACCACCTACGCCGGTGTCCAGACCCTCGACCCGGCGAAGAACACCGGGTCGACGGCGATGATGTCCAACACCTGGCCCGTCTACGATCGGCTGCTGCAGATCTCCGAGGACGGCGAGTACCTGCCCATGCTCGCGACCGAGTGGACGTTCTCCCCCGACGGCAAGGCGCTGACGTTGAAGCTGCGCGAGGGGGTGACGTTCTCGGACGGGACGCCCTTCGACGCCGAGACCGTGAAGGTCAATGTCGAGCGCTACAAGAAGGAGCCGATGAGCGCCG
The DNA here is from genome assembly GCF_042435035.1 of Sphaerimonospora cavernae. Lineage (NCBI taxonomy): Bacteria > Bacillati > Actinomycetota > Actinomycetes > Streptosporangiales > Streptosporangiaceae > Sphaerimonospora > Sphaerimonospora cavernae. Next base: position 27,846 of record NZ_JBHMQT010000024.1, on the reverse strand, counting down.
ACGCCTCCGCCATCATCGACAACGTCGAAGTGGTGGACGACCACACGGTGAAATTGCACCTCACCGAGGCGAGCCAGCAGGTGCTCACCGCCATCTCGTCCGCTGCCCCCGGCATCATGATCAGCCCCAAGGCGCTGGCCTCCGAGGATCTGGGCACGAAGGCCGTGGGCACCGGAGCCTGGGTCGTCGACAGCTTCCGGCCAGGGCAGCAGGTGACGTACAAGCGGCGCACCGATGAGGGGGGCATCTGGGACCCGGACACGGGCAAGGTGGCCCGCATCGAGATCGAGTCCCGCACCACCGACGCCGCCTACGCCGCCGTCAGGAGCGGTCAGATCGACATCGCGTTGTCCAACGGCAACCTCGCACCCCTGCAGCCGCAGATCGACTCAGGTCAGCTCATCGTCCGGGCGTTGAAGAGCGCGACGACGACGGCGGCCGTTTACATGAACCAGACGGTGAAACCGTTCGACGACGTACGTGTGCGCCAGGCCGTGAACTACGCCATCGACCGTGACGCCATCGTCAAGGCACTCGTGCCCACGACGTCGGCGCGGGTGCAGCCGATGGCCTCGTCCGTCAACGGCTTCGACGAGTCGCTCGAGAAGACGTACCCGTACGACCCGGCCAAGGCGAAGCAACTGCTGGCCGAGGCAGGCCATGCCGATGGGCTCGAGGCCGGGACGTTCTACGTGGCGAACTACGCGGCGTTCCCCGACGCCGCCCAAGTCGTCCAGGCGAGCCTGGCGGAGGTGGGCATCAAGATCGACCTTGAGCTGTACGACATTCGGCAGTTGGTGACCCAGTACAGCAAGAGCAAGAAGCCGGGAAGCTTCCACTTCCTCTCCTTCCCCGGCATCGAGCCGGGTGCGGATCTGGCGTTCTTCCTCGACAACCCGCTCACCCTCCCGGGTGGGGTGCCGGACAAGATAGCTCAGCTCATCGAGCGCATCGACGACCCGACGGTGTCGGCCGATGAGCGCGCTTCGCGGGCCGCGGAGGTCATCAGGTACGCGACGGAGCAGGCCTACTTCGCGCCGCTGTGGCAGGGCGTCCCGGGCTGGGTCCAGAGCAACAAGGTGCACGGCGTCGAAGAGGGCAAGGCGTTCCTCGGCGTGTTGGGCGGCCAGGACCTCCGACACGCCTGGATCAGCAAGTGATCGCCGATCTGATCATCCGCAACGGCACCGTCATCGACGGCTCCGGTGAACCCCCGCGACAGGCTGATGTCGCGATCCGCGACGGCGTCATCGTCGGGGTGGGCGAAGTCACCGGCACCGGCCGCGAGGAGATCGATGCTCGCGGCCGGCTGGTCACTCCCGGCTTCGTCGATGTCCACACCCACTACGACGGTCAGGTCACCTGGGAGAACCGCCTGGTGCCCTCGACCAACCACGGGGTGACGACCGTCGTCATGGGCAACTGCGGCGTGGGGTTCGCCCCGTGCAAGCCCGAGGACCGCGACATCCTGATCAAGCTCATGGAGGGTGTCGAGGACATCCCCAACGTCGTGCTCAGTGAGGGCGTGAACTGGCAGTGGACCAGCTACCCCGACTACCTCGACTTCCTGGGCGGGCGCCAGTTCGACGCCGACGTCTGCAGCTACGTCCCGCACGCCGCCCTGCGCACCTACGTGATGGGCGACCGGGCCTACTCCCGCGAGCCGGCCACTCCCGACGAGATCCAGCGGATGGCTGACCTCCTGGAGGAGTCGATCCACGCCGGCGCCTTCGGTTTCGGCACCTCCCAGACGATGTTCCACCGCTCCAGCGACGGACAGCTCACGCCGACCCTGGCCGCGACCGAGGAGGAGTACGCCGGGCTGGCCGCTGCCCTCGACCGGGCCGGGGCGGGCCTGATCCAGTTCGTCATCGAGTACAACGACGACTGGGAGCAGGTCCTGGACATGGGCCTGCGCCAGGCCACGGCGTTCAACCGGCCCTTCAGCATGTCGCTGGTCCAGAGTCATGGGAATCCCAGGATCTGGCGGAGGATCCTGGACAAGTTCGACGCGGTCAACACCGCCGGCGGCGAGGCCACGCTGCAGGTCCTGCCGCGGCCACTGGGGGTCCTGCTGGGACTGGAGCTGACCCTCAACCCGTTCTACTCGACGCCGACCTACCTGGCGATGGCCGACCTGCCGCTGGCCGACCGGGTCCGAGAGCTGCGTCGACCGGAGACCAAGGAACGCGTTCTCGCCGAGGGCAACGACCCCGACCCCACGATGGAGATCGGGATGCGGGTGCGCGATTTCGGGCAGCTCTACGAGATGGACGAGGGCTTCGACTACGAGCCCGCCAGGGACAGCAGCATCGGCGCGCAGGCCGAGCGGCTGGGCGTCTCGCCCGAAAGCCTCGTCTACGACAAGCTGCTGGAGAAGGACGGCCGCAACATCCTCTACCTGGCCTTCTCGAACTACGCCGACTTCTCCCTCGAGCCCTGCCGGGAGATGCTGCTCAACGACCACGCCGTCCCGGGCCTGGGCGACGGCGGGGCCCACCTCGGGGTCATCTGCGACGGCAGCATCTACACCCACCTGCTCACGCACTGGGGTCGGGACCGCGTCCGGGGTGAGCGGTTCTCCCTGCCGTACCTGATCCACCTGATGACCAGGCGGTGCGCGGAGATGGTGGGCCTGCGGGACCGTGGCCTGGTAGCACCCGGCTATCGCGCCGACCTGAACGTCATCGACCTGGACAACCTCGGCCTGGAGCTGCCGCGCGTCGTCCGCGACCTGCCTGCCGGGGGCCGCCGCCTGATGCAGGACGCGCGCGGCTACACCGCCACCATCGTCGGCGGCACCGTCGTGACCCGCGACGGGCAGCACACCGGCGCCCTGCCGGGCACCCTGGTCCGGGGCCCGCGGCCCGCGCCGTCCCCTCCCGCCGCCTGACACCTCACCACCGCCCGTTTCCTCGGAGGTTTCTGATGAATGACACCCTCGCCCCCGTCGGCGGCCGCCCCGCTTGGCTCGGCAGCACCCTGGACTACCGCCAGGACGGCCTGTGGCAGCTGTCACCGGCGGAGCTCGCCGAGATCGACGCGGCGCTCGCCACGCTGAAGGAGCACGGTGAGCTGGACCTGACCGAGATCACCCCGGCCAACTTCCCGCTGCACACCGTCGGGGACTTCCTGTCCCGGCTGCGTGACGAGCTGTGGGCAGGCCGCGGCTTCGTGCTGATCCGCGGGCTGTCACGCGAGCGGTACGGCGACGACGATCTGGCGCGGATCTACTGTGGCCTCGGCGCCCACCTGGGTGACATCGTCCCGCAGTCGGGCAACGGCGAGATCTTGGGACATGTGCTGAACGTGGCCGACCTGGTCGACGAGCAGGTCCGCGGTTACCGGTCGGCGCAGTCGATGAACATGCACAGCGACGGCCACGACGTGGTCTCGCTGCTCTGCCTCCGCGGCGCGAAGGCCGGCGGTGCCAGTCGGATCGCCAGTGCGGCGGCCGTCCACGACCGCATGGTCGAGACGAGGCCCGACCTGGCCCGGGTGCTGTACGACGGCATGCCGGTGATGCGTGGGCAGATGGACGCAGAACGCGGCGACGGCAAGATCGTGACGTCGGACGACGTCGCCCTGTTCGCCAAGACCGACGGGGTGTTCAGCTCGTGCGTCCACGTCGCCCAGACCCGGGACGCCGCCCGGGCCGGCCACTTCGAAATCACCCCGGAGCAGGAGGCCGCGCTCGACCTCTTCTGCGAGCTCGCGGCATCGCCGGAGTTCTACCTCGACATGAGCTTCGCGCCCGGAGACATCCAGTTCCTCAACAACCGACTGATCGTCCACGGCCGCACGCCGTACCAGGACCATGAGGATGTCAGCCTGCGCCGCCACCTGATGCGGCTCTGGGTGAACATCCCTTCGTGGCCGCGGCGTCCCGCCAACCAGCAGGACATTTACTCGTTGGCCGACCTGCCGCTGTGGGCGCGGTTCCGCACGCCGTTCATGGAGATGCCGGAGCGCTACATCGCTGAGGCCACGATGAAGCAGCACGCGAGGGCCGGCGCCTAGCAGTCATGGGTGAGCTTGGGCATCAGAAAGCCACGGCGGTGGGTGCGCCGAGCAGCACGCCCACCGCCTCCACCAGCGTCGCGACGGTCAGCTCGGCGGCGTCGGGATCGGCCTGACCGGTCTCCAGCCGGTGCTCGAGGTCGGCCAGCGTCCGGATCGTGAGGACCTGCAGCATCCGCAGGCGTTCCTCGCGGACCTCGGGGCTCAGGCCCGACATCAGCGCCGACATCTGCCGCATCACCTCGCGTGAGCCGCTTCCGTGCCGGTCGTCGAACGGCTCGAAGTCGCGGCCTCGGCCCAGGTACCGGTCGAGGAAGCGGGCGTAGCACGAGCGCCCGTTCGAGGCGATCACGGATCTCGCCAGGGGAAGGACGTAGGCGCCGGCCAGGTCCGCCATGCTCGGGTGGTCCAGTTCCGCGAGCATCCGGTGTCGCTCGGCGTTCAGCGGGAGGAGGCGCAGGTCGTACAGCGCCTGGATCAGGCCGCTCTTGTCCCCGAAGTGGTACTGCACGGCCGAGTTGTTCTTCTGACCGGCCTGCTCGCCGATCTGCCGGAGGGAGACGTGCTCGACGCCGCGTTCGGCGAAGAGCCGTTCGGCGGCGAGCAGGATCTTCCGGCGGGCCTCATCACTCACTCGCGCAATTATGCCGGGCCGGCCGGATGTGAATCTCCTGAGCTGCGAAGGAGCGGTTGACGGCGCGGTGAAGGCATCCTAGTCTCTCGTTAAGACAAAGTGCCTTAAACGGAGATGGCGATGACTCAATCGGCCTTGACGGTGAAGCGGCTGACCTATGCGATCGGAGCGGAAGTCGGCGGCGTCGACCTGTCCCGCCCCCTGGACCCCGAAGTGGTGAAGGAGGTGAAGGACCTGTTCCACGAGCACCAGGTCCTCTTCTTCCGGGACCAGCACATCGACGACGCCGCGCAGCGGGACTTCGCCGCGCACTTCGGCCCGCTGCAGCACTTCGCCTTCCTGCCCCCGGTGTCGGAAGGCCTGCCCGAGGTGCACGCGATCGAGATCGACCCGTCGAAGCCCAAGACCGCCAACTCCGACATCTGGCACTCCGACGCGACGTTCCTGGCTCGTCCGCCGCTCGGTTCCCTTCTGCGGGCCGTCCAACTCCCCGCCGTGGGCGGGGACACGCTGTGGGCGTCCATGTACGCCGCCTACGACGCGCTCTCCTCCAAGGTCCAGCGACTGATCGACGACATGGCGGCGGTCCACGACTCGTCGAACTCGGCCTCGCACGCGCGCAAGGCAGCCAACGCCGACTTCCAGCCGATCACCCACCCGGTGGTCCGTACGCACCCGGTGACCGGCCGCAAGGCGCTCTTCGTCAACAAGATCTTCACCACGCGCCTGGTGGGCCTCACCGACCGGGAGAACGAGACGCTGCTGCCGATGCTGACCGACCACGTCCGCTCTCCGGACTTCCAGGTGCGCTTCCGGTGGGAGCCGGGCTCGATGGCGTTGTGGGACAACCGGTGCACCCAGCACTACGCGGTGGCGGACTACGCCGAGCGCCGCCGGATGCACCGCGTGGTCATCGACGGCGACACACCGGCGTGACCGGACCGGGTCCTGCGGCGGGAGGAAGTCAAGAGCGCCTCCGGTAGATGTCGCGCCGGTGAGTGCAAGCGCTCAGTCGTATAACGCCGAAAGGGCCGGGCGGAACGACTCCCAGTGACCGGGACGATCCGCTTGCTCTCGCGCGGTGCTTCTACTTTGACGTCCAGACCGTCGGGCCGCCGAGCCGACCAGGGAAAGGGAATGCGATGAAGCGCAACAGTAGATTGGGGCGAGCCGCGATCGGGCTCTGTGCGGCCCTGGCCGCCGGGACGCTGCTGGCCGGCTGCGGCGGAGCGAGCAGCAGTAGCAGTAGCAGCACCGCCGCGACCGGTAGTGGTGGCGGTAACACGGTCGACGGCAACGCGACCCTCGACATCGCGATTCCGGTGGCTCAGTCGCTGGACCCCCGGCAGGCGCCCGAGCCCGCCCAGCTGACGATCGCGACCTGGCCGGTCTACGACCGGCTGCTCCAGGTCGGACCGAACGCGCAGTACCTGCCGATGCTCGCCACCACGTGGGAGTTCTCCCCCGACGGCACGACGCTGACGCTGACCCTGCGCCAGGGCGTCACCTTCAGCGACGGCACGCCGTTCGACGCCGAAGCGGTCAAGGCGAACCTGGACGCCTATCAGAAGGCCGACAAGACCGGCGTCCAGGCGAACCTGGCCGACGTGGCCGGCGTCACGGTCGTCTCCGCCGACACCGTCGAACTCCAGCTGAAGAAGCCCAGCACCACGGTGCTGTCGGCGCTGGCGAGCACGCTGGGCGGGATCATGATCTCCCCCAAGGCGCTGAACAACCCCGACCTGGCCAGCCACCCGGTGGGCACCGGCGCCTACGTCATCGAGTCGTTCAAGCCTGGCCAGAGCGTGGCCTACAAGCGGCGCACCGACGAGGGCGGCATCTGGGATCCCAAGACCGGCAAACCCGCCTCGGTCACCATCAGCACCTACAGCCCCGAGGCGATGGAGAACGCCATCAAGAGCAGCCAGGTCGACGTCATCACCTGGTCGACCGGCGACAAGAAGCCGTTCCAGTCGCAGCTGGACTCGGGCCAACTGCAGGCACACGTGCTCCCCGGCGTGCTGAACATGGTGGGGGTGAACATCAAGCAGTCGGTCAAGCCCTACGACGACCTCAAGGTCCGCCAGGCGATCAACCACGCGATCAACCGGCAGGCGATCGTGGATGCCTTCCAGCCCGCCAACAAGCCCCGGGTGCAGCCGTGGCCCGAGCAGATGCCCGGCTTCGACGCCGCCCGCGAGGGGGCCTACGCCTACGACCCGGACAAGGCGAAGCAGTTGCTCGCGGAGGCCGGACACCCCGACGGCTTCGACGGCGGGGAGATGCTGGTCGCCCAGGCGGGCACGATGCCCGCAGCCGCCGAGGCGGTGCAGGCCGACCTGGCTGCGGTCGGCATCAAGATCCAGTTGCGTACCGTCGACGTGCTCACCCTGGTCACCGAGTGGGCCAAGGCGCAGAACCCGCTCGAGCTGATGTACATGACCCTGCCCTCGATCGATCCCTACTCGTGGCTGCAGCGGCTGTTCATCAACCCCGTCTGGACCCCGGCGGGCGCCGACCCGCAGATGGTCAAACTGGCCGAGGGTACCGACGACCCGTCGCTGACCGATGAGCAGCGGGCCGCCAAGGTCGGCGAGGCGATCGCCCACGCCACCGACAACGCCCTGTACGCGCCGCTGTGGCAGGGTGTCGGCGGCTACGTCGGCACCGGCAAGGTGCGCGGCCTCGACGACGTGGCCTCGGTGAACGGCGGCGTCGCCGACCTCCGGAACACCTACCTGGTCAAGTGACCTGCTGAACAGACAGTCATGGCGCCGATGGGTGCCGGGCAGCCCGACCGCTGCCCGGCACCCATCGGCCTTTCCGCGTCGGCGGGTGATGGACGACCACCGGATGGTCGTCTCCAGGTCCCGGACACCGGGACGTCGAGCCGCATCCGGGGCGGGCGGCCCTAATTTCCTCGACAAGGGAGAAAAGCCAGATAAAGGAGCTGACCGTGCCCGCCAAGGAACTGCGATTCGACGACCTGCTGAATCCCGTGCTGAACCCGGCGCAGCAGCAGATGGTGGACTTCGCGAACGCCAACCCGGTCGACTACACCGTCGACAACGTGCTGGCCGCCGCCAGGCACCAGACCGGCATTGAGGACCCGGGGCCGGAGGGCTGGCAGGAGCGCCTCCAGGTCTGGATCGACGTGCTCAACGAGCCGAACCGGACCGACCTGGCCCGGATGGCGATGTTCGGCCTTTCGGCGAAGTTCCTGGCCAACCGGATGCGGATCTACGACTTCGTCAAGCGTCACCCCGAAGTTCGCGACATCGAGATCAAGGCCCCGGTGATGGTCATGGGGCTGCCGCGCAGCGGCACCTCGCACCTGGTGAACCTGCTCGCCGCCGACTCGCGCTTCCGCGCCGCCCCCCTGTGGGAGCTCAACCAGATGGTGCCCGCACAGGGTGAGGGCCCCGGCCCCGACGGCGTCGACCCGCGGTTCAAGGCCACGGCGGAGGGCTACGAGATGGCCCAGGCGGCCAACCCGTACATCAAGGCCTGGCACCCGATGGACCCGTGGCGGATCGAGGAGGACATCGAGATCCACGCCGCGGACTTCTCCGGCTACTACCCCGAGCACCTCTGTCAGCACGCCGCCCAGTGGCGGGACTACTACCTGGCGCACGACCAGACCCCGCACTACGAGTTCCAGAAGCTGTGCATGCAGGTGATGACCTGGTTCCGTCCGCGTGAGCGGTGGGTGACCAAGTATCCCGCGCATGTCGAGTGCATCCCGGCACTGCTCAACGTCTTCCCGGACGCGATCCTGGTGGAGACCCACCGCGACCCGGTGGGAGCCGTCATCTCCAACGCCACGATGCACTCGTACATGGCCCGGACCTGGCAGAAGGAGATCGACTACCGCTTCCACCTGGACTACTGGCGGGACCTGAGCCTGCGGCTGCTCAACGCCGGCATGCGGGACCGGAAGCTGATCGAGGACCAGGTCGTCGACGTGTACTACAACCGTCTCGTCGCCGACAACTGGACCGCGGTGCAGGCGGTCTACGACAAGGCCGGGATCGAGCTCACCGACCAGGCCAGGGCCGAGATCGGCGCCTTCATCGAGAACAACAAGCAGGGCCGCGACGGCAGGGTCGTCTACGACCTGCGCGGCCACTTCGGGGTCGAGCCGGAGGAGGTCCGCGAGCCGTTCGCGGCGTACCTCGAGCGTCACCCGGTTCCGATCGAGGTCAAGTGAGCGGCATCGGAGGCACGAGCAGGCCGGCGGCGGCCGGTCTGCTCACGGGCAAGGTGGTGCTGGTCTGCGGGATCGGTCCCGGTCTGGGGCGCTCGCTGGCCGTGCGGTCGGCACAGGCCGGCGCCGACGTCGTGCTCGCCGCGCGTACGGAGTCGCGCCTGCGTGAGGTCGCCGACGAGGTCGTCGCGTTGGGGCGCAGGGCCCTGGCCGTACCGACGGACGTCGCCGACGAGTCGTCCGTGAGCAACCTGGTGAAGCGGGCCACGGAGACGTTCGGGCGGGTGGACGCCCTGCTCAACAGCGCGTTCGTCCAGCCGCCGCAGGAGCGGCTGCTCGACGCGGACCTGGACGCGATCCGCCGCTGGAACGACATCAACGTGCTGGCCTCGGTGGGACTGATCCAGAAGCTGGCCCCGACGCTGACCGAGGTGAGCGGGGCGGTGGTACTGATCAACTCGATGGTGATCCGCAACCGGCTCCCCGGCTTCGGCGCCTACCGGATGAACAAGGCCGCCCTGCTCGCCGCCGCCCGCAGTCTGTCGGTGGAACTCGGCCCCCTCGGGGTCCGGGTCAATTCGGTGGCTCCCGGTTACATCTGGGCGGAGAAAGTGCGGGGTCACTTCCGGCGTCTGGCGGACCGGCGCGGTGTGAGCGAACAGCAGGTCTACGACGAGATCACCGCCAAGGTGGACCTGCGCCGGCTGCCCACGCCCGACGAGATCGCCGACGCGGCGGTCTTCCTGGCCTCGGACATGGCCAGCGGGATCACCGGACAGTGCCTCGATGTGACCTGCGGCGAGACCCATCACTGAGCAGCCGAACCGGCAAGGAGGGAACGTGATGAGCACGACGCGCCCGGCCATCGGGACGATCGAGCAGCTCCACGAGGCGGCCGCCTCCGCCACCGGCCTCACCGACTTCGGGGAGGACGAATATCTGGACGGCCTGGCGGTCCTGCTGGACAGCTATGCCTCCGACGCGGCGCTCACCGAGCAGGGCGCCGGCTGGATCCGGTCCATGCTGCGTACGGTGCTGGAGTCGCGGCTGTACGCGCAGGAGTCCGGCAAGCGGCATCCCGAGCACGCCGACGTCGAGGTGCGGCGCCCGATCTTCGTGACCGGGCTGCCGCGCACCGGCACCACCGCGCTGCACCGGCTGCTGTGCGTGAACCCCGCCAGCCAGGGCCTGGAGCACTGGCTGACCGAGACGCCGCAGCCGCGGCCGCCCCGTGACGCCTGGCCGGACAATCCCGGCTACCGGCGGATGCAGAAGTGGATCGAGGCCCGCCACGCCGCCGACCCGGGGTTCAAGGGGATGCACTTCATGGCGCCGGACATCGTGGAGGAATGCTGGCGGGTGGAACGGCAGTCGATGCGGTCGGTCGCGTTCGAGAACACCGCTCATCTGCCGTCGTACTCCCGGTGGCTGGCCGAGCAGGGCATGGAACCGGCCTATCGGATGCACCGCCGCATGCTGCAGCTGATCGGGCTCAACGACCGGGACCGCCGGTGGGTGCTCAAGAACCCCGGCCACCTGTTCGGGCTCGACGCCCTGATGCGGACCTACCCGGACGCGCTGGTGATCCAGACCCACCGCGACCCGCGTACGATCATCGCCTCGGTCAGCAGCCTCAACGAGCGGGCCAGTGCCGGGAACTCGACCGTCTTCCGCGGCGAGGTGGTGGGCGCGGACATGCTGGAGCTGTGGGCACGCGGCGCGGAGACCTTCGCCGCGGCCAGGAAGCGCTACGACCCGGCCCAGTTCATCGACGTCCACTACGCCGACTTCGTCGCCGACGCCGTCGGCGTGGTGGAGACGATCTACGACAGGTTCGGCATCGAGCTGACCGGCGAGGTGCACGCCGCGATCGAGGCGAGCCACGCGGAGAGCAAGGTCAGCGAGCGACGCCCGGTGCACCGCTACCAGCTGGCCGACTACGGACTCACCGAGGAACAGGTCGCCGAGCGCTTCGCGGGATATCTCGCCGAGTTCGCCCGCTCCTGAGCCCGTACGCCCTGGAAATCACCCGGACAACGTCCAGAAAAGCGCTGATGGCCCGGAACCTCAGGGTTCCGGGCCATCACGCGAGTTTCAGGCGACTTCCTGGCGCAGGTCGGCGGTGCCGGTTTCCCCGTCCTGCCGGGCGAGGCCGCCGAAGCGGCGGCTTCTGGGGCTTCGGCCGGGGATCGCGGCGAGCAGTTCGCGGGTGTACTCGTGCTCGGGCTCTTCGAACACCCGGACCGCGTCTCCCTTCTCCAGCAGCTTCCCGTGACGCATCACCGCGACCTCGTCGGCGATCAGCCGTACCAGCCGCAGGTCGTGGGAGATGAACAGGTAGGAGATCCCCCGCTCCTGCTGCAGGTCGTTGAGCAGGTTGATCACCTGTGCCTGGGTGGACACGTCGAGCGCCGCCACCGGTTCGTCGCAGACGATGAACGACGGGTCGGTGATCAGAGCGCGGGCGATCGCCACCCGTTGCAGCTGCCCGCCCGACATCTCGTAGGGGAACCGCTCCATGTGGGCGTCCCCCAGGCCGACCCGGCGCACCATCGCCAGCGCCTTCTCATACCGTTCTGATCGGGAGTGGCCGCCGTGGACCAGCAGGGGCTCCACGACGGAGTCCTTGATCGGCATACGCGGGTCGAGGGACGTGTAGGGATCCTGGAAGATCATCGTCGCCTTCGCCCGCATCCTGCGCAGCTCTCCGCGGGAGAGGCCGGCGATGTCGGTGCCGAGCAGGTCGATCGAGCCGGCGTCGGGCTCGATCAGCCGTAGCACCAGCCGGCCAACGGTCGACTTCCCGGCGCCGCTCTCCCCCACCAGTCCGAGGGTCGTGCCTGGTGCGATGTCCAGGTCGACCGCGTCGACCGCGGTCAGGCGGTGCGCGTTGCGCCGGAACATCGTCGCCTTGGGCCCGTACACCTTGGTCAGTCCCCGGACCGACAGGGTCGGCGCGGCCTCCCGCGGCTCAGGGGCGGGGCCGTTGCTCGTTCGGCTGTTCAATCGGTCACTCCCGGGAGCTTGAGATCGTCGATGCGGGCGCAGCGGCTGGAGTGGGCCGGTGAGACCTGATGCAGTTCGACCGTCGTACGGCACGCCGAGTCCACCGCGTACGAGCACCGCTCCTGGAACCGGCACGTGGCCGGGAACTGGTGGGGCGGCGGCACCAGCCCGGAGATGTAGCCGAGCGGCCGGCCACGCTGGGTCGGTTCCAGCATCGACTGCAACAGGCCGCTGGTGTAGGGGTGCTTCGGCTCGTGGAACAGCGTGTCCGCGTCGGCCTCCTCGACGACCTGCCCGGCGTACATCACCGACACGCGGTCGCACATCTCGGCCACCACCCCCAGGTCGTGGGTGATCAGCAGCACGCCGATCCCCAGCTGGGCCTGCAACCGGCGGATCAGCTCCAGGACCTGGCGCTGCACGGTCACGTCCAGCGCCGTGGTCGGCTCGTCCGCGATCAGCAGCATCGGATCGCACGCCAGTGCCATCGCCAGCATCACCCGCTGGCACATGCCGCCGCTGAACTCGTGCGGATACTGCTTCACCCGGCGGGTCGCCTGGGGGATCTCGACGAGCTCGAACAGCTCCACTGTGCGCTGCAGCGCCCGCTTGCGAGACCAGCCCCGATGCCTGCGCAGCGACTCCGCCACCTGGTCGCCGACCGTGAAGGCCGGATTGAGACAGCGCCGCGGCTCCTGGAAAATCATCGCCGCCTGCACACCGCGTACTTCGGTGAGCTGACGCTCGGTCAGCGTGGAGATGGTGCGTCCCATCACCTCGACGCTCCCGCGGGTGATGCGGGCGTTGCGCGGCAGCAGCCCCATGACCGACAACGACGTGACGGTCTTGCCCGAACCCGACTCCCCCACGAGTCCGACGATCTCGTTGCGCCGGACCGTCAGGTTCACTCCGTCCACGATGGTCACCCAGCCGTGCTCGGTGCTCACCTCGACGGTCAGGTCCCTGGCTCGCATCACTGCGTCGTCGGTGTCTGCCGTGTCCGCGATCAGCGCGGTCATGGTCACCTCCCGTCCGTCGTCTGGCGCCCGAGGGCGTCGCGGAGCCCGTCACCCAGCAGGGAGAGGGCGAGGATCGTGATCGCGACCATGATGGCCGGCGGATAGATCAGATAGCTGCTGGTGGTGAGGTTCGACGAGGCCTCCTTGAGCATCAGGCCCCAGGTCGCCTGAGGCGCACGGGCGCCGAGCCCCAGGAAGGACAGGCTCGCCTCGGCGACGATCACCACGGAGGCGGAGAACGACGCCTGGACCAGCAGGGGCGGCGCGACGGCGGGAAGGATGTGCCGCCACAGGATCCGCCAACTGGTGCATCCGCTCGCCCGGGCGCTTTCGATGTAGAGCTCGCTGGACGCGGTCTGCGTCGAGGCACGCACCACGCGGTAGAAGCTCGGGATGATCACGATGGCGATGGCGAGCATCGCGTTGCTCAGCCCGGGGCCCAGGATGGCGACCACGACCACGGCGAGGATCAGCGGCGGGAGCATCATCAGGGCGTCGATGACCCGGCTGAGCAGGCTGTCGCCGATCCCGCCCCAGTAGCCTGCGACGATCCCCAGCGGCACCCCGACCACCAGCGCGATGCCCACCGCCTGCAGTGAGGCGAGCAGGTCGACCCGGGTCGCCACGATCGCCCGGCTGAGCACGTCGCGGCCGAGGGCGTCGGTGCCCAGCCAGTGCTCCGCGGAGGGAGGGGTCAGCCGCAACACAAGGGAGACCTTGTTGGGGTCGTCCGGCGCGAGCAGGTCCGCGAAGATCGCGACCAGCCCCAGCACCGCCAGCACCGCCATCGAGACGACCGCGGCCCTGTTCCGCAGCAGGCGCCTGAGCACGCGGCTCCGGCGGCGGCGCCGTTCCTTCGTCCCCACGGACTCGTGAGCTGTCATCTTGTCCTCAATCTCGGGTTGAAGTAGCCGTAGGAGGCATCAACGAGGAGGTTGACGACCGTCACCGCGACGGCCACGAGAAGAACCAACCCCTGGAGCGTCACCAGGTCACCCTTGAGCACGGAGTCGACGCTGACCGAGCCCAGCCCGGGGATGGCGAAGATGCTCTCCACGACCACCGCGCCGCCGACCATCTGGGTGACCACCAGGCCGAGCACGGTGACCACCGGAATGGCGGCGTTCTTCGCCGTGTGCTTGCCCACCACCATCGTGCGCCGCAGGCCCTTGGCTCGCGCGGTGCGGACGTAGTCCTCCTCCAGCGCGTCGACCAGGGCGCCGCGCACCTGACGCGTCAGCAGCGCCGCGGGAATGATGGCCAAAGAGAGCGCCGGCAGCGTCATGAACTCCAGCCACAGTCCCAGCCCCGCACCGAGAGTCGCGTAGCCGGTGGCCGGGAAGATCGGGTTGCTGATCGCGAGGAACAGCACGAGCAGCATGGCGGCGACAAACGGCGGGATGGCCATCAGCAGGTTCGCGATGGAGTTGGTGATCCAGTCCACGATCCCGCCCTTCTTGAGTGCCGCGATCGTGCCCAGGCCGACTCCGATCACCAGCGTGAAGATCATCGACAGCAGCACGAGGGAGGCGGTGATCGGCAGCCGGGCCATCAGGTCGGAGATGACCGACTGGTGCGTGACCGGCGAGGTGCCCAGATCCCCCTGCAGGGCGTGCAGTCCCCAGTCGAAGTAACGTTCCAGGAAAGGCCGGTCCAGCCCCAGCATGTGCCGAAGCTCGGCGAGCCGCTCGGGGGTCGGATTGTCACCTGCCAGCGCGACCGCCGGGTCGGTGGGTGACAGTTCCATCAGCACGAAGACGAGGAACGTCACCAGCACGACCGTCGGCACTGCCAGCAGCAGTCGCTTACCGATGAAGCGGATCATGAGCTCCCACCATCATTGCCACGGGAGACCGGGTCGCCCCGTCCCTGCTTTCGTCAGTCGTGCGGCGCCCTCTCGGCGACCCCAGCCCGAACGTAGGGCGCGGGGTGTGTTCGCCATCACGCCGTCTCACTGATTGGGAGTACGGCCCGGCCGCGAGGTTCGGCGCGCTCCGCCTGCCGGCGGCCCGACCGCGGCAGTTCCCCACGGGGGGTCAACGCCAGGGCGGCCCGCTGGGCGGCATGGGCCACCAGGGGAGCGACGCGTTCAAGTGGCGCATCCGCTTCGCCGCACAGCGAGATGCTGGCCACCGGCCCCTCCGGTGAGCGGATGGCGGCGGCCACGCAGGCGATTTCCGGGAAACACTCACCGCGCTCGAAGGCCAGTCCCCCGCGCACCCTGATCCGGCCCAGTTCCTGATGCAGGGCGGAGAGCCGGTGAATCGTCCTGCTGGTCATCCGTTCGATCGCGCCGCCGACCTGGACGTCGACCTGCTCCGGCTCGAGCCAGGCGAGCATGGACTTGCCCAACGCGGTGGAGTGGGCGGGGGCGCCGCCACCCACCCGGGACGGCACCTTCATGGCGAAGGGCCCGCCGACCTTGTCCAGATAGAGGACCTTGGAGTCGACCAGGACGGCGAGGTGCACCACCATTCCGGTGCGCAGGGCCAGGTTGTGCAGCGACTCCGCGGTCGCCTCCCGGAGCCGGCCGTGGCCCGCGTCCTCGCCGAAGGACAGCAGCCTGCTGCCCAGGCCGTACCCGTGGCTCGGAAACTGCCTCAGCCAGCCCAGACGCACCAGGTCCACCAGGATGCGGTGGGTCGTCGACCTCGGCAGATGCGTCCTCATGACCACGTCCTCCAGCGTGAGCCGGGACGAGTGCCCGGCGAAGCACTCCATGATCAGGGTCATCCGGTCCAACATCGACGACGGTACTTTCTGCCCCGATTCCGACACGATGGAGAGCATGGTCATTGATTCCTCCCGTCCTCCCGATGCGTTCGTTCCGCCCGGCGGCCGCGTTCCTCTCGAAACCGCCGACAGGCCAGGACTCCCGGCACCGGCCAGCGCTCGCACAGGTCACCGTCCGACGCCCCTGCCATCACGCGGATCGCACACCCTGGGCTGGTCGGGTCTGCCGAGGCCGGTAACATAACGGCTCCCTCGCGACCACGTGCTTCAAGGGCGGCGCGGACAGGGAACAACCTAACAAACGCTTGGCCGGATTACTACCCCGCAAAATGCCTTCGATAGGAATCTGAGACCCTTCGCCGGCGACCACAGATCCGGGATGTCCCACTAATGATCAGCGCCGGGTGGCGGCACGGCCAATCTCGCAATTCCTATCCGAAAAGAGGGAGAAGGGAAAGGATCAGGCCATGAATCTCATTCGATCACTTCGCGTTTCGGGAGCGGGTGGCGGTCGGCCCTGACCCAGCGCGGCAGCGCGATGCCCTGCCGACGGAGGCCGCCCCGCGTGAGCGTAGGACGGCCGGACGCGACCGCAAGCTCACAGTCCCGGCCTCCGGGACCGGTCACCACCGCTGGAACGACTCAGGTTCCCGTCGTCGCGGGGGCGACGTGTCGCATCCAGCGTTCCATCTGACTGATGAACTCGGTGACCGGAATCGGCTGTGCGGGCGTCCAGAACCGTAAGACCACGTGGTCCACGCCGGCAGATGCGTATGTCCGGACATCACTCGCCAGCTCGTCCGGTGTTCCGACGAAGTACGGGCGGCCCGTCTCCGTGATCGGCACATCAGGCCGGTAGTCGTACTCGTCCGGCAGATCCCGGTTGACCGATGCGGCGCGTCCTCCATCCCGGTCTGACAGCCGGATTCGAGCCAGCGCGGTGCTCAGGGAGAACGTGAAGGAATCACTGAGTCCGGCTGCCGCCCGTAGCCGCAGAATTTCTTCTCGGCCGTCCGTATAACGAGAAGGCGAGGGGAACAGGGGGTGCCATCCGTTGGCGTGCAGGGCCGCCCGCCGACGTGCCGCGGCTCCATTTCCTCCCGCCCACAATGGGAATGGACGCTGACGTGGATTGGGCTCGAGGTGCACATCCGTGAATTGGAGGTAATTACCCTGAAATGACAAACTGCCCGAGCTTTCCCACGCGGTTCGCAGAACGTCGAGGTACTCGGTGGTGACCGCGCCTCGTCGCTCGTATGCCGGTGTGCCGAGCGCCTCGAACTCGCCTCGGATGTAACCCACGCCGGCGCCGATGGTCAGCCTGCCACCGCTGAGTTGGTCGGCTGTCGCGACAAGTTTCGCCACGACGAGCGGGTGCCGGTACGGCAGTACGAGAACGTCGGTGCCGAAGCGCAGGCGCCTGGTCCATCCGGCACCGACGAGGCAGCACGCCAGAGCGTCGTACCAACACGGCGATGTGCCCTCGGTGGCATAAGCCGGCACGGCGATATGGTCGCTGAACCAGGCGGACTCGTAGCCCAGGTCCTCCGCGGCCTCGACCACGGCGCGGATCGCGGCGGGATCGGCGAATCTCCCATCCGCTGGGATGGATACTCCGAAGCGCATAGTGCTCCCTCTCGATCGGTGAGAGACAGCGCAGCGACTCACCGAGCAGGCCATCACGGATCTCCTGGTGGGAGAGCGCTCCCGGGTGGCGGGCAGTGGTTCGATCCAGCCCGCCACCCATGGGTCCGTGACGCCTGCTCAGCGGGTCACTGGGCCAGGTACGTGTTCCGGAGGTCGGCGACGCCGCCGTGCACCGAGGCCACATCGTCCAGGCCGCGCACCTTGCCGGTGGCCACGTAGCCACCGGAACCCTGCCACAGCGGCGCGTACAGGGCGTTGTCGGTGGCGTAGGCGACCGCCTGGCCGACCTTGGCGGCCCGCTGCTCATCGGTCAGTGACGGGTCGTCGACGCCCTCGGTCAGCTTGACCAGTTCCGGGTCGGCACCCGCCGGCCGCCACAGAGGGTTGACGAACAGCCGCTGCAGCCAGGAGTAGGCATCGATCGACGACGTGTTCATGTACATCAACTCGAGCGGGTTCGGTGCCTTGGCCCACTCGGTCACCAGGGAGTAAATGTCCATGGTGCGGACCTGGATCTTGATGCCGACCGCCGCGAGGTCGGCCTGCACCGCCTCCGCGACGGCAGAAAAGCCGGGCACCTGGGCGACCAGCATCTCCCCGCCGTCGAAGCCGTCGGGGTGGCCGGCCTGCGCGAGCAGTTCCTTGGCCTTGGCAGGGTCATAGGGGTAGGCGCCTTCGCGGGCGGCGTCGAAGCCGGGCAGCTGCTCGGGCCACGGCTGGACCCGGGGCCTGTTGGCCGGCTGCAACGCCTCCACGATCGCCTGCCGGTTGATCGCGTGGTTGATCGCCTGGCGGACCTTGACGTCGTCGTACGGTTTGACCGACGGCTTGATGTTCAGGCCCACCGTGTTCGTGGACTGGGTGAGCACGTGTGCCTGCAACTGGCCCGAGTCCAGCTGCGACTGGAACGGCTTCTTGTCTCCGGCCGACCAGGTGATGACGTCGGCCTGGCCGCTCTTGACCGCGTTCTCCATCGCCTCCGAGCTGCTGTAGCTGGTGATGGCGACCTCGGCGGGCTTGCCGGTCTTGGGATCCCAGATGCCGCCCTCGTCGGTCCGTCGCTTGTAGACCACACTCTGGCCGGGCTTGAACGACTCGATGACGTAGGCGCCGGTGCCGACCGGGTGGCCGGCCAGGTCAGGACTGTTCAGCGCCTTCGGCGAGACCATGATCCCGCTCAGCGTGCTCGACAGCGCCGACAGCACCGTGGTGCTGGCCTTCTTCAGCTGGAGCTCGACGGTGTCGGCGGAGACGACCGTGACGCCGGCCACGTCGGCCAGGCTCGCCTGCACGGCCGTCTTGTCGGCCTTCTGATAGGCGTCCAGGTTCGCCTTGACCGCCTCGGCGTCGAACGGCGTGCCGTCGCTGAAGGTGACGCCCTGGCGCAGCGTCAGCGTCAGCGTCGTGCCGTCGGGGGAGAACTCCCATTTGGTGGCGAGCATCGGCTGATATCGCGCGTCCGGGCCGACCTGGATCAACCGGTCGTAGACCGGCCAGGCCGAGATCAGCAGCTGGCCGGGCTCCGGTGCCTGCCGGGGGTCCAGCGACTGGGCCACCGGCATGGCGATGTCGAGGGTCGCGTTGCCGTCGACCGTGTCACCACCGGTGTTACCGCTGGTCGCGGCGGCACTGCTACCGCCGCTGCTGCTGCTCGCTCCGCCGCAGCCGGCCAGCAGCGTCCCGGTGGCCAGGGCCGCGCATACCGCGATCACCACTCGCCCCCGAGACGATCTACTGTTGCGCTTCATCCAATTCCTCAGATCTTGATGACTTTGCAGGTCGGGAGGGGGTGGTGGTCGGCCTTGACCCAGCGGAGCAGCGCGGTGCCCTGCCGGTGGAAGCCGGTGGAGATCCAGTTCCCGAAGCCCGGGTCCTTGGCCGAGACCACGATCGTCAGGGTGCCGTCGGGGTTGAGCTTTCCGGTGTGGTTGTTGATGTAGGTGTTCATCCGGTCGTGGTCCAGGGACTCCATCCACCAGTTCTGTAGGACGAAGTTCCAGTACTCGCAGTCGGGCACCTCGGTCTCGATCACCCACGCCTCGTCCTCGGCCAGGTCCCAGTAGCCGTGGATGTAGAAGATGGTCGGGTCGCCGCCGGCCTGCTGGAAGAAGTCCTGGCCCCAGTCGGGCAGCTCGTTGGGCCGCGCCATGAACATCTTCGTCCAGGTCGAGAACGTCTGAGCCGTACCCCGCACGAACGCGGTGACCAGGTCCAACTGCCGAGCGAAGCGGTCGGGATCCAGCGGCGCCGGACGCGGCTCCTCATCGATCAGCTCGATGGCGACCTCGGCGGGAATCTCGCTCGAGCGGTCCTGGAACGACTGGCGACCGGTGATGTTGGTGGTGTCGTCGGCCAGCGGCAGCCAGGCGCCGCTTTCGGGCCGGTCCTTGCTCGCGATGAAGCTGAACCGCCCGTCGGCGTCGACCGGGATGTCGTCGCCGTGCAGCTCACCGGTCGAGGCCATGGTCCCGTCGATGTGATAGCGGTTGGCCTTCGACCCGAAAGTCAGTAACGGGACCGTGCCGCGGGTTCCGCTGATCCGGTACCGGTACTTCCCGGACACGTTGGCGCGCATGTAGATGTTGTCGGGGTTGTCCGCGCCGATCTTGCACTTCATGTGCGGGTCCAGCGCGTTGGTGAACTGGGGGTAGAACGGGTCGGAGTACTCGATCGAGTTGATCGATGCGTACCGCAGCAGCCGGATCAGATAGCGGACGCCCTCGGCCTGGTTGAACGGGTCCTGCGGAGCGGCCTCGTCGATCAGCGTCCGGCCGGCCTCCCGCAACCGGTCGCAGAACTCATCCCACATGTGGTTCGCGTCGTTCGTGCCCACTCGGCACCTCCACCTCTCGCGCGGTTTGGGCGAGCGTAGGGCGGCCGGACACGATCACAGATGACCATCCCAGCCTCCGAGACCGGCCAGGCCGGTCATCGCCGTCTCGCTCAACGGGATGTCCGCGCCCGGCGGACGCCCCACTGCCTACGTTGAGGCCACCCGAACCATGGAGCTGACTGACACATGAAGTGGGCGCTGTCGGGGGCGATGCTCCCCGCCGAGGAACTGCTGCAACTGGCGCCGGCTGCCGAGGAGGCCGGCTACCACAGCATCGGGATGCCGGACTCGGTGTTCTTCCCCGAACACGTCTCGGCGGACTATCCCTACACGGCCGACGGCAAACGGATGTGGAAGGCCGAGACGCCGATGCCGGACCCGTTCATCGCGATGGCCGCGATGGCGGCGGTCACCGAACGGCTGCACTTCTCCACCAACGTGCTCAAGCTGCCGCTGCGTGACCCCTTGCTGACGGCCAAGCAGGTCGCCACGCTCGCGGTGCTGTCACGCGATCGCGTGGCGCTCGGGGTCGGGCTGTCGTGGATCCCCGAGGAGTTCACCTTCACCCGCACCGACATGCGCACCCGCGGCGCGCGCACCGACGAGGCAGTCGAGATCATCAAGGCGGTCTGCGCCGGGAACGGCCCCGAGTGGGTGGAATACCACGGCAAGCACTACGACTTCGACCGGCTGATGATCAGCCCGGCTCCGGATCGTCCGGTGCCGGTCCACATCGGCGGTCACAGCGAGCCGGGGCTGCGGCGGGCGGCCCGCATCGGCGACGGCTGGATCTCGGTGAACACCACCGCGGAACAACTCCGCGAGGCCATCGGGCGGCTCACCGCGCTGCGCGCGGAGTACGGCCGCGCCGACGTCCCGTTCGAGATCGACGTCTCGCCCACGAACGTCCGCGGCATCGACGGCTACCGCGCGCTCGAAGAGGCCGGGGTCACCGTGTGCCGGGTGGTGCCCTGGCGGATGTACGACGAGAAGCCGACCCCCGAGGGAAGGCTGGCCTCGCTGCGCCGGTTCGCCGACGAGGTCATCGCCAACTACTGAGCTGTATGTACCCAGCCGAGCATGACCTCCCCCTGCTGCCGCCTTGGCGGCCATCGAGCCGAAGAGTGTAAGGAGTGCACACATGCCCCATCGCTCCCCGGAGCCCGACAGTCCAGACCTGTCGATGCCTCATGCCCCGGAGGGTGCCCCCAACGTCGTGCTCGTGCTCCTCGACGACGTCGGTTTCGGCGCCTCGGCCCCGTTCGGGGGACCGGTGGAGACACCGGCCATCGAAGAGCTGGCAAGGGAGGGGTTGCGCTACAACCGCTTCCACACCACGGCGATCTGTTCGCCCACCCGGGCCTCGCTGCTGACCGGGCGGGACGCGCACGTGGCCGGCGTCGGCACGGTCATGAACTCCGCCAACAAATATCCGGGCTACCAGGGCATTCTGCGCGACAGCACGGCGACCATCGCCACCGTCCTGCGGAAGAACGGGTACAGCACCGCCTGCTTCGGCAAGTGGCACCTGGCTCCCCCGTGGGAGACCTCGCAGGTGGGACCGTTCGATCGCTGGCCCACCGGCCGCGGCTTCGACACGTTCTACGGGTTCCTCGGCGGTGAGACCCACCAGTACGAGCCGACGCTGTACCAGGGCACCACGCCGGTCGCCCGGCCCGACGGCGACGACTACCACCTCACCGAGGACCTGGTGGACCGCTCGATCGAGTGGATCCGGATGCAGAACTCACTGGCTCCCGACCGCCCGTTCCTGCTCTACCTGGCGCCCGGCGCCACCCACGCGCCACTGCACGTCCCCAGTGTGTGGAGCGAGAAGTACCGCGGGCGGTTCGCCCAGGGCTGGGACACCGTACGGCAGGAGATCCTGGACCGCCAGAAGGCGCTCGGCGTCGTACCCGAGGACACCGAGCTGACCCCCCGTCCCGACGAGCTGCCGGCCTGGGACACGCTCAGCGACGACGAGAAGCGGGTCGCCGAGCGGTTGATGGAGGTGTACGCGGGCTTCCTGGAGCACACCGACGTCCAGATCTCCCGGCTGATCGCCGCGCTGAAGGAGAGCGGGCAGTTCGACAACACGCTGTTCGTCTACGTCGTCGGCGACAACGGCAGCAGCGCCGAGGCCGGGATGAAGGGAAGCATCAACTACTTCGGCGCCCTGCAGGGCATGCAGGAGCCGATCGAGGTCCAGATCGAACGGCTCGACGAGATCGGCGGCAAGCAGTCCTACCCGCAGTACCCGGCGGGCTGGGCCTGGGCGATGACGGCGCCGTTCCAGTGGGTCAAGCAGGTGGCCTCGCACTTCGGCGGCACCCGCAACCCGATGGTGGTCTCCTGGCCCGCCGGGATCAGGGACACCGGCGGCCTGCGCAGCCAGTTCTCCCACGTCAACGACATCGTGCCCACCATCCTCGACGTGGCGGGGATCGAACCGCCCGCGGTGGTCGACGGGGTGGAGCAGGCGCCGATGGACGGCACCAGCCTGGTCTACAGCTTCGCCGACGCCGACGCCCCGGAGCGGCACACCACGCAGTACTTCGAGGTGTTCGGGCACCGCTCGATCTACCACGACGGCTGGATCGCGTCGGCGTTCCACCGCGCGGGCATGCCCTGGACGGTCGGGCTGCCGCCCGTCGACGCGCCCTTCGAGGGCGACGTCTGGGAGCTGTACGACACCCGTCGGGACTTCAGCCAGGCGCGCGATCTGGCGGAGTCGGAGCCGGAGCGGCTCGCCGAGCTCCAGGAGTTGTTCGCCAAGGAGGCGGCCCGGGTGGACATCCAGCCGCTGCGCGACGCGCGGGCGCATCGTACGCCGATGCCGAACCTGGCCACCGGCCGGGACCGCTTCACCTACTACCGGGGGGCCGTGGGCACCCCGGAGACCAACGCGCCGCCGCTGCGCGGGCGGTCGTGGACCATGCGCGCGCACATCGACGTGCCCGACGGCGGCGCCCGCGGCGTGCTGGCCTCCATGGGAGGCGACAACGCGGGCTGGGCGCTGTACCTGACGCAGGACGGCCGGCCCGAGTTCGTCTACCGGGCGTTCGAGGCCGGTCGGGTCCACCTGGCCGGTTCGGCGGCCGTCCCCACCGGCCGCCACGTCCTGGAGGTCGACCTGGCCTACGACGGTGGTGGCCCCGGCAGGGGAGCCCAGATCACGCTGCGTCTCGACGGCGCCGAGCTGGGCAGCGACCGGACCCCGCGCACACCTCGTGGTTTCTTCTCGATCGACGAGACCTTCGACGTCGGCGCGACCTCGGGATCGCCGGTCGGGAACTACCCGCACGTGTACCCGTTCGAGGGCGGCCTGGACCGCGTCGAATTCGAGGTTCACTGAGGGTTCAAGGTTCACTGAGGGTTCTAAGTTCACTGAGGGTTCTAAGTTCACTGAGGGTTCTAAGTTCACTGGGAGCCGGGCGGGGCCGGGTCGTACGGCCCGGCCCTGCCCGCGACAATCGACACGACAATCACATGTTTGGACGACCATGAATTCCGACGACGCCCTTCCCGTCTACGAGGAGGCGACCCCCGACGACGGGGCGTTCGCCCGCTGGGTCGCGACCAAGGCGGGAGAGCTCCTGCTGCGCGTGCGCGAGCAGGACCTGGCGAGCGACAAGCTCAAGGAGCAGGGTGACCGCGCGTCGCACGAGTTCCTGATGCGGGCCATCACCGAGTACCGCCCCGGTGACGCGATCCTGAGTGAGGAGGGGAAGGACGACAAGGCGCGGCTGACGGCGAAACGAGTCTGGATCGTCGACCCGGTCGACGGGACGAGGGAGTTCAGCGAGCCGCCGCGCACCGACTGGGCGGTCCACGTGGCGTTGTGGGCCGACGGCGAGCTGGTCACGGGCGCCGTCGCGCTGCCGGGGCTCGGCGAGACCTTCGGCGCCGACATACCGCCGGTGGTCGCGGCGCCGGTCGATGGGCCCCCGAGGCTCGCGGTGAGCCGGACGAGGCCGCCGCAGTTCGTGAACGCGTTGGCGGAGGAGATCGGCGCCACCCTGGTGCCGATGGGATCGGCGGGCGCGAAGGTCATCTCGGTCGTCCGCGGCGTCACCGACGCCTACGTTCACGCGGGCGGGCAGTACGAATGGGACTCGGCGGCCCCCGTCGCCGTCGCCCGGGCCGCCGGCCTGCACACGAGCCGGGTGGACGGCTCCGAGCTCCGCTACAACCAGGACGATGTGCTCCTTCCCGACCTGCTGGTGTGCCGGCCGGAACTGGCCGCGCGGATCCTGGACTTCGTGAAGAGATACACCGCGGGCTGACCGCCGGCTGACAAACGAAAGGGCCCAGGTCGGGAAACCGACCTGGGCCCTTTCGTTGGGAATCAGAAGCCGCTGGGGATCAGAAGCCCGCGCCCGCGGTCATGCCGCCGTCGATCAGGAACTCCGCCCCGGTGCAGTAGCTCGACTCGTCGCAGGCGAGGAAGAGCACCAGGTTGCTGACCTCCGACGCCCGCGCGTAGCGGGGAATCGGGATGCGTGCCATCGGGCCGACCGTGATGTCCTGCACGTCGTCGTCGCCCTTGCCCAGCATCGGGGTCGCCACGCCCCCCGGGTGCACCGAGTTGACCCGGATCTTCTTCGGCGCCAGCTCGATGGCGGCGGACTTGGTCAGGCCCGTCACCCCGAACTTGCTGGAGGAGTAGCCGGTCAGCCGGTCCCCGCCGACGATTCCGTTGATCGAGGAGATGTTGACGATCGACCCTCCCTCGCCCATCGCCGCGCTGCCGTACTTCAGCCCCAGCCACTGTGAGACGAGGTTGACGTCCAGGATCCGGCGGTAGTCCTCGACGGTCATCTCCTCGATCGACCCGAAGCCCAGGATTCCGGCGTTGTTGACCAGCACGTGCAGTCCGCCGAAGGTGGTGGTGGCCACGCCGACGACGGCCTCCCAGCCTTCCACCGAGGTGGCGTCGTGCGGGACGAACCGGCAGCCGTCGCCGAGCTCCTTCTCCAGCGCCCGGCCCTCGTCCTCCAGGATGTCCCCGAAGACCACCTTGGCGCCTTCCGCCACGAAGGCGCGCACGTGAGAGGCGCCCATGCCGCGGGCGCCACCGGTGATCAACGCGACCTTTCCGTCAAGCCTGCCCATCGATTCTCCTCACTGTCCTCACGCGACCGTCACGCTGCTCTCACGCGACGTCGTTGATCATTCCTGCGCCGACCGTGACTCCGGTGACCTCGTCGACGAGGATGAAGGACCCCGTGGTCCGGTTCCTCGCGTACGGGTCGCAGAGCAGGGGCACGGTGGTGCGCAGCCGGACCCGGCCGATCTCGTTCAGTGCGAGCTCTCCGACGTCGGAATCGCGGTGCAGCGTGTTGATGTCGAGACGATATTGGATGTCCTTGACCAGGGCCCGGGCCGTCCGGGTGGTGTGCTTGATGGCGAGCTTCTGCCCCTGCCGCAGCGGGGCGTTGGTCATCCAGCAGACCATGGCGTCGATGTCCTGGCTCGGCTTCGGCGCGTTGTTGACCCGGGCGATCATGTCCCCGCGGGACACGTCGATGTCGTCGGTCAACCGGACCGTCACGCTCATCGGGGGGAACGCCTCGGCGATCTCGCGGTCGAACAGCTCGATCGAGGCGATCTTCGAGGTGAACCCGCTCGGCAGCACGGTCACCTCGTCGCCCGGCTTCATCACGCCGCCGGCGAGCTGGCCGGCGTAGCCGCGGAAGTCGTGGAAGTCGTCGGACTTGGGGCGGATGACGTACTGCACCGGCAGCCGGGCGGAGACCAGGTCACGGTCGGAGGCCACGTGCACGTTCTCGAGGTGATGCATCAGCGAGGGGCCCTCGTACCAGGGCATGTTCTCGCTGCGCGACACCACGTTGTCACCCTTGAGCGCCGAGATCGGAATCATCGTCAGATCAGGGATGTTCAGCTTGGTGGCGAACGCGGTGAACTCGGCGTGGATCCGGGTGAAGGTGGCCTCGTCGTAGTCGACCAGGTCCATCTTGTTGACGGCCAGCACGAGGTGCGGCACCCGCAGCAGCGACAGCAGCACGGCGTGCCGGCGGGACTGCTCGGAAAGGCCCTTGCGGGCGTCGACCAGCACCAGGCCGAGGTCGGCGGTGGAAGCGCCGGTGACCATGTTGCGGGTGTACTGCACATGCCCGGGGGTGTCGGCGATGATGAACTTCCGCTTCGGCGTGGCGAAGTAGCGGTAGGCCACGTCGATCGTGATCCCCTGCTCACGCTCCGAGCGCAGCCCGTCGGTCAGCAGGGCGAGGTCGGTGTACTCGTAGCCGCGCCCCTCGCTGACGGCCTCCACGGCCTCCAACTGGTCCTCGAAGATCGCCTTGGAGTCGTAGAGCAGCCGGCCGATCAGCGTCGACTTGCCGTCGTCCACGCTCCCGGCGGTGGCGAACCGCAGCAGGTCCATTCCGGTGCCCACCGCCTCGGGAGCGGTGTTCGGGGTGGTCATCAGAAGTAGCCCTCCTTCTTCCGGTCCTCCATCGCGGCTTCGCTGAACCGGTCGTCGCCGCGGGTCGCGCCCCGCTCGGTCACCCGGGCCACCGAGATCTCCTCGATGATCTTCTCTACGTTGTCCGCGTCCGACTCGACGCAGCCGGTCAGCGTCATGTCGCCGACCGTGCGGAAGCGCACCCGGCGCCTCTCGATCTTCTCCCCGTTCCTCGGCCGCACGGCGTGCGACGCCGACAGCAGCATCCCGTCCCTGGCGATCACGTTGCGGTCGTGCGCGTAGTAGATCGTGGGGATGTCGATCCGCTCGCGGGCGATGTAGTGCCAGACGTCCAACTCGGTCCAGTTCGACAGCGGGAAGATCCGCATGTGCTCACCCGGGCGGATCCGTCCGTTGTAGAGGTTCCACAACTCCGGGCGCTGGTTCTTCGGGTCCCACTGGCCGAACTCGTCTCGGTGGGAGTAGATCCGCTCCTTGGCGCGCGCCTTCTCCTCGTCACGGCGGCCACCGCCGAACGCCGCGGTGAACCCGTTCTCCTCGATGGCGTTCAGCAGCGTCCCGATCTGCAGCCGGTTCCGGCTCGTCCTGCCGTCATCGACCACGATCCCCCGCCTGATCGCCTCATCCACCGAGGCCACCACGAGGCGGGCGCCGAGACGCGCCACCCATCTGTCCCGCGCCTCAAGCACCTCCGGGAAGTCGAACCCGGTGTCGACCTGAAGGATCGGAAACGGCAGTTTCGCCGGGTAGAAAGCCTTCTCCGCCAGCCGGAGCATCACGATCGAGTCCTTGCCACCCGAACACATCAGCACCGGCTTCTCGAACTCCGCGGCAACCTCGCGGAAAATGTGAATCGACTCCGCCTCCAGCTGATCCAACTGGCTCAGGCGATACTCCATTTGCATGGTCGTCATCTGCTGCGGCCTCTCTCGTCACAGGCCCGGCGGGCGTGGCCCACGACGTCCTCATGCCGCATCGCATCTTCACAGCGCCCGATGGCCGCGATAACGACGATTACGGGGTGGCTGTCGTGGCGCCTGTCCTGGCCGGCTAACGGGTCCAACCTGGTCCGTGCCACAGACGCTAATTCCGGGCGGCCGGATGCCCGTGTGCCGTCCCAATGACTGGGACAAAGGCAGAGATCACACGCATCGGGACGCACACTCGCAGCCCGAGGGAGACACGCCTCACAGCGCTGCCGCTCAGCGAGCACCGACAGAACCACTGAACTAGCACTACGGAGCGTCATGAACCGGTTCGAAGGTAAGAATGTTCTGATCACGGGCGCGTCCGCCGGCA